>JBEIUO010000050.1:0-9140 GCA_040374335.1 Phycisphaeraceae bacterium | reverse complement strand
GGGGGCGGGGGACGGCGAGGACGGGCGGGAGGGGATCGCGGTGGCGGCGCAGAAGGCCGGGGTGCTCGTGCGGGAACTGCGGCGTGAGCAGATGTCGCTGGAAGCGGCATTCATGCGCGCGGTTGAGTCGGACGAGAAGCGGACGGAGCGGGCGGCGGACGCGAAGAAGCAGAAGGAGGGCACGGCATGAGCAGGATGCTCACGATCTGCTTCCGCGAGCTGGGCTCGTACTTCCGAACACCGGCGGGATGGGTGATTACGGCGTTGTTTCTGTTCATCTCTGGGGTGATCGTGTGGCTGACGGCGTTGACACCGGGGCAGCCGGCGTCGCTGCGGGCGTACTTTGACCTGTGCGGTTGGATGCTGCTGCCGATTGCGCCTGCGGTGACGATGCGGCTGATCGCGGAGGAGATGCGGAGCGGGACGATCGAGACTTTGCTGACGAGCCCGGTGAGCGGGGCGGAGTTGGTGTTTGGGAAGTACTTCGGATCGTGTCTGTTTGTCGCGTGTGCCGCGGCACCGACGCTGGTGTACGTGGGGCTGCTGTACATGTACGCAGATCCGGCGCCGGACGCGGGCGCGATCATCGCGGGGTACACGAGCCTGGTGCTGCTGGCGGCGCTGTATCTGGCGATCGGGACGCTGTGTTCGGCGCTGACGAACAACGCGACGCTGGCGTTCATGATGTCGTTTTTCACGCTGCTGGCGTTGTTGTTCGCGGGGGTGGCGGCGGCGATGGACTGGGTTCCGGAGGCGGCGAAGCAGTCGCTGTATTCGCTGGCGGTGTCGCCTCGGGTGCAGGACTTTGCGAAGGGTGTTGTTGATCTGTCGCACGTGGCGTACTTCGTTGGGGGTGCGCTTGTGTGTCTGGTGACGGCGGTGGCGGCTGTTGAACTGAAGAGGTGGCGATGAGCAGCGCGATCCTGAGGCGGCTGGGGATCTCGTCCGAGCGGGGCTCGCGGGCGGTGGTGTATTCGTGCACCACTGTGATGGCGGTGCTGGTGACGGTGATCGCGGCGAACCTGGCGTCGATGCGGTTCATGGTTCGGTGGGACCTGACGGCGGCGCGGGAGCGGACGCTGGCGGCGCGGACGAAGGTCGAGCTTGCGCGGCTGGAGGAGCTGTATCGGATCGTGATCGTGGCGGATCAGTCGGGGCTCGACGGCCGCGCGAAGCGGCGTGTGGAGGACGTGCTGAAGGAGCTGCGGAACCAGAGCGAGAACTTCGGGTACACGATCATCGATACGTCGTCGCCGCGCGGGCTGGCGTCGTATCAGCGGCTGTTGTGGGAACTGGCGGAGCGTGAGGCGGGGACGCTGCGGGAGCAGACGAAGGCGGTGGAGCTGGGCGCGGCGGGGAGTTCGGGGCTTTCGACGTACCTGGGGACGACGCTGTCGCCGGCGCTGATCGAGATCCACGATGCGTTGCCGGGATCGCCGCAGGTGGAGCAGGTGCGTGGGTACCTGCAGCAGGCGGCGGCGCGGGCGCGGCTGGCGTCGCGGGATCTGCTGAAGTCGGCGACGGACAGCCAGGATCTGCTGCGGCACCGGATCGGGGACATTCCGCTCCCGTTGACGGACGCGGCGGCGGCGACGATTGTGAAGACGCTGGCGCCGACGGTGGAGTTTTTGAATCAACTGCAGAAGGACATGGCGGCGCTGAGCGCGAGCGATGTCGCGGCGGGGCCGCCGGCGGAGCGTGCGAAGACGCTGCTGGACGGGCTGGAGCAGCAGCGTTCGGCGGGCGCGATTCTGAGCGACACGCTCAGGCGGCTGGAGAGGCTGGACCTGACGCGGGTGGTGGACGTTCTGAAGTCGTCGCAGTGTGCGCTGGTGATCGGGCCACCGGGCAAGGGGCTCGCGGCGATCGACATGGACGAGTTGTATCCGCAGGCGGAGTATGTGGTGGAGGGCGCGGTGTCGGCGGATCTGTCGCGGCGGGTGGAGGATCTGATCGCGAGTTCGCTCTCGGCGCTGCGGGTTCCGGATCGGCCGGTGGTGGTGCTGGTTCACGGCGAGAACGGCGCGTTCCTGGACGAGGTCCCGATGTTCGGCTCGCTGATGGGGATGCTGCGGCGCAAGGGGATGGACCTGGTGGAGTGGCCGGCGGCGGTGACGGATGCGCAGCCGTCGCTCGCGACGGTGGATCCGCGCGGGCAGCGGCCGGTGGTGTATGTGGTGCTGTCGCCGGACTCGACTGCGGCGGCGCGTGAGCGGGGGCAACTGACTGGCGCGCAGCGCGCGGAGAAGCTCGGGCGCGTGGTGGAAGAGCTGGTGGCGAAGGGCAAGCCGGTGATGGTGAGCCTGAATCCGTCGGTTGCGCCGTCGTACGGGCAGACGGACCCAATGGTGGCAGCGCTTGCCCCGTTCGGATTGACAGCGGATTCAGGGCGACCGCTGCTGCGTGATGTGACGACGCCGCGTGGGCGCGCGGTGGAGACGGATCGGATGGCGCAGCCGGTGGAGAGCGAGCACGCGTTGACTGGCGCGGTGCGCGGGTTGCCGACGTACCTGCCGTGGCCGGTGGCGATCATCGATCGGCCGATGCCGACCGGGGCGCGTGTGAACAGCACGACGCTCTACGAACTTCCGGCGGATCAGCGGACGTGGGGCGAGAGCCAGTGGACCGGGGTGTGGACGACGCCGCGGGACAAGCGCGGGACGATGTCGGATCTGCCGAAGTACAACGCGAATCAGGATGCGCGGTGGCCGGATGGGCGAGAGAGCGCGAAGCCGCAGGCCTGGCGGGTCGCGGTGGCGTCCGAGCGGTTTGAAGTGGGCAAGCCGTCGCAGCGGCTGGTGGCGGTGGGATCGAACAGCTGGTACATGGACGCGGTGTCGCGTCAGACGGCGAACGTCGACGGTCGCATGGTGCTGGCGTACCCGGGCAACAGCGAGATGTTCGAGGCGGCGGTGTGGTGGCTCGCGGGGCAGGACGACCTGATCGCGCAGTCGCCCTCGGCGCAGGCCGTGGCGATCATCCAGCCGATGTCGCCGACGACGCTGTCGCGGGTGCGGCTTGGAGTGATCGCCGGATTGCCGCTGCTTGTGCTGGTGATCGGGCTGCTGACCCGGCTTATCAGAGGCTAGTGACGGCGTCGGTGCCGTGGGCCGCGTGCGCGGGGCTTTCGGCGTGCTGAGTTCCAAGGAGTGAGCGTGCGGCGCGGCGGCGTGATTCCGCGCGTGCGAGCGCTTCGGCGGCTGTGGGTTCGGGGAGTGGTGGCGGGCAGAGGCAGCGCACGTGGGCCGCGGCGATGGCGGGGCGTTTGCAGATACCACAGAACTCGCTGGGATGGCGTTCGCCGCTGTGGGCGAGGCCGCACTCGGGGCAGTTGACGTGGAGTTCTTCCTGGCCGGTGAGGTCGTAGCCGCAGCGGCGGCACGAGTGGGCTTCGGCCGCGCGCGGGAGGCAGAAAGCGAAGGCGGAGAGAAGGAAGACGAAGAAGCCGTAGGGGTAGAGCATGGCCTGCATGAGCGGGAGCGCGATGGTGCCGCGGGTCCAGACGGAGAGAATGAAGTGGAGGTAACCGAAGGCGAAGATGCCGGCGAGGCCGAGCATGAGATAGCCGGCGCCGATCCAGCGGCGGCGGTGCTTCGCGACGGCGAAGAGGACGAAGAAGGCGTATGCGATGAACAGAACCATCCGTGCGGGCGAAGTTTACGGTGGTGGCGGCGGGAGGGCGCGGAGATTGGTGTTTGGCTTCCAGAAGGGTGCTGAAGAAGGGGGAGGGGCAGGAGGCCTAGAGTCGGGAAGCCTTGGCGAGGGGGCCTTGGCGATCAAGGAGTTCCGCTTGAGCACAAGTACGCTCGGTTCGTCGTCGAAGCTCGCGGTTGACGGGGGCACCCCGGTCAGCGCGAAGCCGGTGCCGTTCATGTCGACCGCGTTGACCCAGGGAGATATCGATGCCGCGGTAGCGGTGTTGAAGACGGGGATGCTGCGGTCGGCGAAGAAGTGCGAGGAGTTTGAGAACAAGTGGGCCGCGATCACGCAGGCGAAGCACGCGATGACGTGCGCGAACGGGACGTGCGCGTTGCAGCTGGCCTACGAGCCGCTGTTTCAGCCGGGGGACGAGGTTCTGGTTCCGGCGTGGTCGTACATCGCAACGGCGTCGATGCTCGTGGCGCGCGGGTGCGTGCCGGTGTTCGTTGATGCGGTTCCGTCGACGTTCCAGATCGACATGGCGGACGCGGCCCGCAAGGTGACGAGCAAGACGCGCGGGATCGCGGCGACGCATCTCTACGGCTGCCCAGTGGACATCGACGCGGTGCAGGCTCTCGCGGGCAAGCACGGGTTGAAGGTCGTGTACGACGCGGCCCAGTCCCACCTGGCGACGTGGAAGGGCAAGGGCCTCGGGCTGTTCGGCGATGCCGTGACGTATTCGCTGTACGCGACCAAGAACCTCGCGACGGGCGAGGGCGGTTTCATCACGTGCAACGACGACGCTTTGGCGCGGCAGATCAAGCTGCTGCGGAGCCACGGCGAGACGGACAAGTACCTGCACGAGCAGGTCGGTTACAACTACCGGATGAACGACATCACGGGCGCGCTGGGGCTTTCCCGCCTCGAGCGCCTCGCGGATCAGACGCGTGCGCGCCAGAAGGCGGCGGCGCGGTACGACGCGATCCTGTCGCAGATCGACGGGCTCGAGGCCCCCACTACCACCGCGGGCGGAGAGAGCGTGTACCACCTGTACACGGTGAAGATCGATCTCTCGAAGTTCCGCTGCACGCGGGACGAGTTCTGCAAGGCGCTCGGCGCCGAGGGCGTGCCGACGGCGACGCACTACCCGCGTCCGCTGCCGAAGCAGCCCGCGTTGTCGAAGTGGGACAAGAAGGACTGTCCGGTTTCTGACAAGCTGGCGACGCAGGTCTTCTGCATGCCGATGCACCACGACCTGAGCGACGAGCACTTTGGGATCGTGGAGGCCGCGCTGGTGAAGGTCGCGAACGCGAAGCGCTGATCAGCGAGGAAGCACGCATTTCACAGCGCCGTCCGAAAGGGCGGCGTTGTTGTTTTTGGGTTGCATACGTGTGACGGGACGGGCGCACCGCTGGAACGCTCGGAGGGGCTGCTGCGCACGGCAGACGAGGACGGCGGCTTGCCGGACCCGTCGAAGCCGACGATGGTGCTGATGGTGTCGGGGTACGGCGGGCTTGGCGTGCACACCATGCTCAACGCGCTGCGGCTATTCCCCGGGCACTTCGATAACGTCGTATTCGTCTCGGTGGGCGTGATCGACTCGGGGCGCTTCAAGGGCGCGGAGTCGATCGTGCAGTTGATGGCGGAGACTCGCGCGATGCTCGAGCGGTACGCGGGCACGGCGAGGGCGATGGGGCTTGGCGCCGCCCATCATTCGACGGTGGGCACGGACGTCGTGGAGGAAGCGGAGAAGCTCTGCCTGGAAGTGAGCACGCTGTATCCCCGCGCGACATTCGTCGCGGGACACCTGCTCTTCGAGCGCGAGACCTGGGTGCACCGCCTGCTGCACAACCAGACCGCGTACGCGCTGCAGCGCAGACTGCAGTGGGCGGGGCTCAACATGGTGGTGCTGCCGGCGCGGGTGGGATGAACGCGCGTGAACGGGGCCGGGCGCGCCGGGGTGCTCGGCGCGCCCGTTGTGCGGAAAGGGCTGGTGCTTCGGCCACAATCGGGTAAGCTCCGCCGATCGCGGCAGTGGCTGCGAGAACAGAATCCTCTCTCTTGTGGAGGCAACTCATGCTGAGTGCCCTGAGTCGTGCGGCGGCCGTTCCCTTCGTGTGCCTCGCGCTCCACGCGGGCTCGGCTACGGCTCAGCCCTTCTTCATGGGTGGCTCGTTCACGTACCAGGGGCAGTTACAGGACGGCGCGGTGCCCGCCGCGGGCCCGGTTGACCTGGTCTTCCGGCTCTACGACGCTCCCACGGGTGGAACGCAGTTGGGTCTGACCGTCGGTGCATCGGGTCAGACGCTCGTTGACGGACGGTTCGCGGCGACTCTCGACTTCAACGTTGCATGAGATACGAGCGCGAAGTGGCTGGAGGTCGATGTCTCACCCGCGGGAATGAACCAATGGGTGACGCTCTCGCCGCGGCAACAGCTCACGGCGATGCCGCAGGCTTCGGTCGCGTTCCGGAGCGACATCGCGGCGAGCGCGACGAACAGCACCAACGCGAGCAACCTCGGAGGCCAGCCGTCGGCGTTCTACCGCGACGCATCGAACATGAACGCGGGCACGCTGGCGTCGGCTCGGCTTTCGGGCGCATACAGCGGAGCACTTAGCTTCACCAACTCGGCGAACACACTAGCGGGCAACGGCGCGGGGTTGACGGGGCTCAATGCCGCGCCGCTCGGGAGCGGCACGGTGGCGGATGCGCGTCTGAGCGCGAACGTGGCGTTGCTCAACGGGGCGCAGACGTTCGGCGGTGTGAACTCGTTCACGAACCCGGGGAACAACTTCGTGGGAAACGGGGCGGGGTTGACTGGGCTGTGGCGGCTGGGCGGCAACGCGGGGACGAACAGCGCGACGAACTTTGTGGGGACCACAGATTCGCAGAGCCTTGTGTTCAAGGCCGGCGGCCTGCGGGTCGCGGAGTACGGCGTTCCTGTGACGTCGGCGGACCCGGTTGATGTCATGGTCGGAATGAACGTGCTGAGCGGGCTGCACCGAAACACGATCACGGCGGGCGTGACGGGTGCAACGATCAGCGGAGGTGGCCGCGAGATCAACGGGTTCCTACAGGGCAATCGCGTGACCGACGACTTCGGCAGCATCGGGGGCGGGATGGGCAACCGTGCCGGCAATGACGGGGGCACCACGTTTGATTCAACATTCGCAACCGTGGCCGTGTAGTCTCCCCCATCTCTTCAGACAACTCCGATCGCTCTTTCACCCACGGCCTGCATCAGCTCGGCTCCAGCTCCAGCGGGGCCGCCCGCGCCGCCGCCGTCGCGTCACCGCGCATGTGATGTCGGCGACGCGACGGCGACGGCGGGGCTCGGGGGGCGTGTTTGTGCGATCAACGAAGAGCAGTCGGTGCGGCTATGCCGCGGCTTGGACCTGGCGGTGCCGCTCGGCCGCCTGCCGCGGCGAGGCATAACCCAGCGCCGAGTGCGGCCGCCGCGCGTTGTACCACTCGATCCACCGCGAGATCGCACGCCGCGCTTGTTCAACACTCTCGAACCGGTGCTGCCACACGCACTCCTGTTTGATCGTGCGGATGAACCGTTCGCACAGCCCGTTCTCCTGCGGCGTGTACGGCGTGATGTACTCCTGCGTCAGCCCGTAGTCGCGAGCGGATGCGATGTAGCCGCGGCTGCCGAAGACCAGGCCGTTGTCGTGCCGGAGCGCGAGGCCGGGCGGTGCGCCGCGCGTGTAGCCGAAGCGGTTGATCAGTGCCGTCTCGAGCGCACGCTCCGCGGTCTTCGCTCGCCACGACCGATCGAGTTCCCAGCCCATGACCTCGCGTGTGCAGCAGTCGATGACGGGCACGAACGCGCACCAGCCGTCTATACCGCAGTGCACCAGCGCGATGTCGGTGGCCCAGCGCTGGTCGGGCTTGTCTGCCACGGAACGTGCAACATCGACGCGCGGCCTGCCGCCCTTGCGGTCTTTCTTGAGCGTCCAGCGTTCACGGTGCATGAGTCGCTCGACGCGCTTCTTGTTGACGCGGATGCCGAGCGTGAACTTGAGGTGCGACCAGACCTGCCCGATGCCGTAGACGGGGAACTCCTGGATGATGGAGTAGATGAGCGCGAGCAGGAAGCCCTCGGGCATCGCGCCCGTTCTTGCCGGCGGCTTGCGTTGGGCGCGTTCTCGCGGCAGCGTGTACGCCGTGGACCGCGGCACGCCGAGCCACGCACAGATCTTGGTCACGGCGACGGGCTTGTGCTCGGCGCGGAGTGCCGCGACGACGGCGGTTACAAGCTCGCGGCCTGACCGCTCGCGCCCATCAGGGCCGATGCGGACCTCGTCCCTTCTTTGAGAGCGTCGACCTGGAGCGTGAGCTCGCCGACCTTGGCGAGCAGGTCCTTGCGTTCGGCGTCGAACTTGGCCTCGAGCTCGCGCGGCACGGCCCGGAGTCCTTCCTTGCCGCCCTCGACGAACTTGTCGACCCAGCCCTCGACCTCGGCCACGGTGAGCCCGTGAAGCCTCGCGGCGTCAGCGGGCGTGGCCTTGCCCTTGATGATGTCCAGGACGATGGCGGCCTTGCGACCGGCGGTCCACCGCTGAACCTCGGCTGCGCCGCTGGCGTCACCCTCACCCGAACCGATCCCGTTCACGCTGTTCTTCGATGCCATGAAAGACCTCCCATACCCCCATTATCGCGCGCACGGAGCGCGAGGGGGACGGGACACCCGCCTACTCCGCGAGCTCCCGCCGGATCATCGGTTGGTTCTCGTACTCTGGGGAGAGGAGGCACCAGCCGAGTTTCGCGAGCGGGCTTCCCTTGAGTGCGGCACGGATGCACTCGAAGATCGCGTTGGGATCTCTGCCTTCGAACTCGATGTCCAGCTCGCCCGTTTCCAGATCCTGGCCGTGACCGGTCCACTTGCCGGCGCGGGCCGCGGCAAGGTGGGGTTCGATGAGCAATTCGACGGACTCGAAGTCGAAGTCGGTGGGCAGTTGGGTACTGCGGAACATGAGGGTGACGGTCCCTCGCTTGAGCTTGCGAGGCTTCTTGGGCTTGAACGGTGGAGGCGGGAGGATGGGTGTTCCGGGTTCGAAATCGAAACGGAGGCGGCCGGCGGCGAGGGCTTCTTGGGCCATCAGTGCCACCCACCGCTCCCCGTGAATCCCGGCCTGAGCGCATGGCTCGATGCGGTGGGGTAGTTTCCGACCGTGTTCATCAAAGTAGACCGGGACTCGGGATTCCGTGTCGACAATGCAGTGAACGTCCAACAACTCGCCCACGTCAAAGGGCCTCGAACAGATCGGAAGCCAGAAGCCCTGCTCCCACCAGCGATCAATGAGCAGGGGCGGGCCAAGCAGATCGGAAACGGGAAAGTTCTTTCGTTGGAACGGATCCGCTGCGATCCCGTTGAAGACATAAATGAGTGTGCAGGAATCTTCGTCGACCGACGCGTACTGAGAATAAGCAGCCCTCCGTGAAACAACTCGCAGGTGCAGCCATCCGATCCCTTCGAGGAGAACGGCGCCAACAT
>JBEIUO010000553.1:0-2824 GCA_040374335.1 Phycisphaeraceae bacterium | reverse complement strand
CCCCCCCCGCCGCCGCCGCCGCTCCCCAAACTACGCCCCCGCCGGGCCTGGTGCAGCTGCGCCCGCAGCACCACCACCGTCTGCGCTTCCGCATCGCGCGCGCGCTCCGCCGCCGCCAGCCGCGCGTCCGCGCCAGCCAGCACCCGCACCACCTCCAGCGGCGCCGCCACCCCCTCCCCATCCCCCTTCCCACACCCAAGCCCCCAAACCCCTATCCCCCCAATGAACACCGCCGCGACGGTTCTCGTCGCGGCGGTCAAGCGTTCCCGATATGGACCTTCATTCCTTGCCACGTCGCGGCCAGTGTAGCCAGTCCTGCGTTCAAACTCCGGGCGCGTGTGTGCCACGCCCCTTGTACGCAAAGACCCCCCGCGATGTTTACGCGGGCCGTGTTCACGCCGCGCGAACCGCGTGCACGAAGTCGGCCAACCGGTCGTTGTGCTTGTCGATCATCCGGGGGATCAGGAACAGGTCCACGATCTGCCCGATGAAGAACAGCCCGCCCGTGCAGAGCCACAGGATCCCCGTCAGCCACTTCCCCGCGTAAAACCGGTGAAGCCCGCAGAGGCCCAGCAGCCCCAGCAGCCAGAAGCAGTACCCCGTCGACGTGTCCTTGAACTCCGGCATGGCAAGTCTCCTCATGCCGCGGCAATGGGCGCGGCCAGGAGTTAGTCGGAAGCAGATGCCGGCGGTTTCAGCCGTGGTGGAAAGGACTTTGGCGCCCGAACGCGCGTTCAAAAAAGCAACAGGCCCCGGTCGCCCGGGGCCTGTCGTTATTGTCAGATCACATCAACCGTGAGGTTGGGAGTGGATCAGTCGAACCAGGGCTGGATCGCGGTGAGCACGCCAGTCGAGGTGCCGTTGACGACCTGAGTCGCACCGGCGTAGGAGCGGAGGAAGTTGTTGGTCTGCAGACCGTCAGCGCCGGCGGTGTTGCAGGTCTGAGCGAGGGGAGCGCGGCTGCTGTCGTTCTCGTTGACGAAGATGTTGTCGAACTGAGTACGGGAAGCAGCGGGGAGGCCCGTGAAGGTGAAGGGGGTGGTCTCCGGGTCAGGACGGGTCTCGAAGTTGACGTGGTTGTCGTTGTAGGAGACGTTGCCTTCCCAGGTGGTACGACCGCCGTGGATGGCGAGGGTGTTGGAGCCCACGCCGACTTCGGCCGTGCCGCCGCCGGGGTTGCTCGTGGAGTTGAAGAGAACCCAGGTCAGGGTCGCGCCCGAGCCGCTGGCGGAGTACGAGGGACCACGGTTCGCCAAGATGGCTTCGGTGGCCTGGAACGTGTTGCTCCACTTCGGACGGCGGTTGCCGACGGGGGGCATGTGGCCGTAGCTGAACCCACCCGGATCACCAGCAGCGTTGCCCGTGCGGACGACGTCGGTGTTCAGAGCGCGGAAAGCCGGGTCCCACGCGGCGAGCTTCTTGTCGCCGGCGGCAGCCTGGGGCTCCGAGTACTGATACTTGTCGTAGATCTTCAGGTTGCCGTTCGTCTCGGCCGGGCTCACGCAGAGCTCGGGGGAGAAGAAGCCGTTGTAGATCAGGACCGAGTAGATATCGCGGGTCAGGTCCTTCACGCCGTTGGCGAGGGTCTGGTGGCCCTTGTCGATTTCGCTCGGGATCGGGTACTTGTCCGAGTTGTTACCCGCCCAGAGGATCATGCCCTGGTGGATACCACGGATCTGGGTGCTGTCCTTGAGCTGACGAGCAGAGGCGCGAGCCTTGCCGAGAGCGGGGAGCAGAATACCGATCAGCAACGCGATGATCGCGATGACGACCAGCAACTCGATGAGGGTGAAGCCCTTCTTCGTGCGGTTCATTCCAAACTCCTGTGAGCCTCCCGAACTCGCGGGCTACGTGCCCACGCTTGCTGTTCGGTTGGTCTCAAATACTCAATTTTTCGATCAGTTCCCGCTGCCGGGCACCGTGTCCCTCAGGCGAAACCTGCGAGGTCTCGTTCCCTTCGGGCCGCGCTTCCGTCAGCGACAAGCTCCTGTCGGCCGCCTTCGCTCCCCCTCGCTTACACAAGGGGTCACGGGTCGACCGATGCCAGCACCCGACCGGTTGAAACGTGGACGATCGAATACACCACGCCTCAAGCAGCCAGGCACCCATCGTGTTGTGGGCCGTTTCAGTGCTTGTCGGGGGGCTCGTCGCCGGGGTGCCCATGCTCGGGCATGACTTGCGGAGAACCGCAGATCAGAGCGTTGTGCTTAAGTATGAATCGCACAGACACGCGGCCGATACCATTCCCAACCAAACTCCTGACACCGCCAAAGAACTCGCAGCACACAAAGTAACCAATTGCGATACGACTGTCAACTCACCCGGTTGCCAGATCTTGAAAGATTGTCGGATGCCGTGGCAGCCGGCCGCAACCAGTTCCCGCCCCCTCCCCGCCCCCTCCCCTCCCCTTCCCCACGCCGAAGGCATGGCATCAAGCAGTCGGGGCTAAAGCGAGCCATCCCCCTTCTTCACGCCGAAGGCGTGATATGAAGTAGGCGGGGGTCAAGCGAGTCCTCGAGCGCGACCCCCGATCCCGGTGACAAAATCCCCATGCACGCCGAAGGTGTGCAAGAAGCTCCATCTCGGACCCTTTCAGGGTCCCGTCTCAAAGCCTCGCCATCCCGGGCGTCTCGCTCGAAGCCTCGCTCGACACCCGGCTACTTCCTCGCAGCGCTTCGAGCTGCAAGGCAACCCTCCGGAGATTACGAGTAGTTCGTTCCGAAGGACTCCCCCCTCCCCTCTTCCCCTAATGCCCATTGCCCATTTCCTATTGCCTTCCCCTAAAAATCCAAACAAACACCTTGACACACCCTCCTAAACCCGT
>JBEIUO010000276.1:0-4648 GCA_040374335.1 Phycisphaeraceae bacterium | reverse complement strand
TCGCCGAGGAACTCGGCTACCTCCGTGAAGCAGGGGTCCCCGTCTCCATCTCGGTAACCGAAGACGGCGACCGAATGTTCGCCGCGTTCGCCGCTGGTGAGTACGACATCATCGGCGTCTCCCTCGCCGACGCCGTAACCCTCACGCGGGCCCGCAACGACGTGCGGGTCCTGCTGATCACCGATGAATCCACCGGCGCCGACGGCGTCCTCTCCCGTCACCCAATCCTCGGACCCGATTCGATCCGCGGCAGACGCCTCGGCACGAACTTCGGCGGCTTCGGCGAGGTCTTCCTCGACGCGTTCCTCAAGAAACACGGCGTACTCCGCAGCGAAGTGACCCTCATCGACATCGAAGCCTCGGAAGTGCCCAACGCGCTGGCCCGAGGTCTGGTGGACATCGCGCACACATGGGAGCCGTACGTCGGCGAGGCCCAGGACCAGGGTGCGAACCTGTGCTTTACCACCCGCGAAACGCCCAAGCTGGTCCTCGACGCGATGCTCACCACGACCGACACCCGCGCGCGGTTTCCCGGGCAGTTGCAGCGACTCAACGCCGCGTGGTTCCGCGCGCTGGAGTACTGGGAGCAGCATCCCGATCTCGGGAACGCGATCCTCGAGAAGCGTCTTGGGCTCAAGCCCGGCGAGATCAGCACCCAGGGCGTCAAGCTGCTCGGCCTCGAGGACAACAGGAAACTCTTCGGAGCCAACGGGAAAGCAGGGGAGATGAAGGGCACGGCGGAGTTGTACATCGAGTTCTTCGTGGAGACGGGGGTGCTGACGCGCCGGCCGCCATTGGCGCAGCTGATCGACGGGGGAGACCTTCCATGACACTCGAGCGGAAGATACTGCTCACGCTCTTCGCCATCGCGGTGATCCCGCTGGTGATCGTGGGGGGGCTGCTCCTCCGCCACGAGACCATCGCGATCGAGCAAACAAATGATCACGAGTTGAGAGGCGCCGCGCGGATCCTCGCGCACGAACTCGACGGTGGCATCGAGGAGAAGATCGAAAGTGTCCGCGCCGCCGCGAATCTGTCCGCGATGCAGCACTACATCGAGATGAACGAACCCGAGCGCGCCGAGGCCGCCCTGGCGTTCGGCGACCTCCTCCGCCGCGTCGCGGCATCCGACCCCATCAACCTGCTCGGCGTCAGCCTGCTGGACGCCAAGGGCGGCCTCGTCGCCCAGACCGGCGTTCGAATGCCCGGGATCAGCGACGCCCACGCACAGTACTTCAAGCAAGTCGTAGGTGAAGGCCTGCCTTGCTTCTCGGTTCGCCACTACGCCGATGTGAACGGGCAGCCAACGCTCTGCGCCGCGGCACCGGTAAGAAGCGCAGCGGGCGAGATCATCGGTGTCCTGCGCTACGAGCTCGCGGTCTCCTGGCTTCAGCAGGTCATCGCCAAGCACCAGCACATGATCCCCGAGGGTGCCTGGGTCATACTGGCGGGTGAGGACGGCGTCGTCCTTGCAAACACGGAGGCTCCCGAAACCAAGCTCCGCACCAAGATCGAACTGGGTGAGCACGCCCACGGGGAGTGCGCCACACTCGCCCACGAGGTGCCCCTGCCGGGCACCGGTTCGGCCTGGGCCGAGCACGAAAGCGGCGGAGTCCGCTCCACGCGCCGAGCCACATCCGAACCGCTCGGCCAGTTGCCGTGGTCGATTGTCGTCTGGCAGGAACGAGACTCCTTCGTCGCCGGGTCGCGCCACGCCTCGCGTATCGCGCTCCTCGCGGGTGTGCTGGTTATGGGACTGCTGTACGCCGCGAGCTGGCAACTCGCGGCCGGCATCTGCGGACCCATCCGCCGACTCACGGAAGGCGCACGCCGAATCGCAGATGGCGACACCGGCGCCGAAATGCCCCGAGGCGAACCCGGCGAACTCGGCGTGCTCGCAGACGCCGTCACCACCATGGCCGCCAACCTGCAATCCATGATCGACGGTCTCGAAGTTCGCCACGGCGAAAGCCTCAGAACCGCCGCAGAACTCAAACGCGTGACGTTCGAGCAGCAGGCAATCCTCGAAAGCGCCAGCGCCGGCATCATCTCGGTCGCCGCCGACGGCACCGTGCTCACGTTCAACACCGGCGCCGAGAAACTCCTGGGCTACCGCGAGGAAGACCTCGCCAACATCAGCAAAGCCCCGATGTTCTTCAACCCCGAAGAACTAGCCGCCAGACGCCAAGAACTCGGCGGAGGCGAACGCACCGACATGGACGCGGTGACCCACGGCGTGACCGTCGGCAGTTCCTTCGAACGCGAGTGGAACATGCGGCGGCGCAACGGCACGTTCGTCACCGTGGCCCTTGGCGTCACGGCACTCCTCGATGATGCCGGGGACGCCTCCGGTTACCTCCTCGTCGCAAACGACATCACCGTTCGCAAGCAGGCCGAGGCCGAGATGATCCGCGCCCGTGACGCCGCGGAGGCGGCCTCGCTGGCGAAGTCTCAGTTCCTCGCCAACATGGGCCACGAGATCCGCACCCCGATGAACGCAATCCTCGGATTCGTGGATCAACTCGGAGACCCCGGTTCGGACCCCGCGACCGAGCACGAACGCATCGACATCATCCGCCGCAACGCCTACCAGTTGCTGCACATCGTCAACGACGTGCTCGACATCTCGCGCCTGGACACCGGTGCTCTCGCGCCCGAGCTCACCGAGTGCTCGCCCCTGAGCATCGTGGACGAGGTCGTGCGCCTGCACCTGCCCCGCGCTCAGGAGATGGCCATCGGCCTCACCCTCGAGTGCCTCACCCCCATCCCCGCGCTCGCACGCACCGACGGCGCACGTCTGCGCCAAGTGCTCTCGAACATCGTCGGAAACGCTGTGAAGTTCACGGAGCGAGGCACCGTGCGCGTTACCATTTCCGCGGGCCCGCCCGTAGACGGCCAGCGGTTGCTCACTTTCAGCGTGATCGATACCGGGCCCGGCATCGATGACGCGGCCATGGCGACGCTGTTTAGCCCTTTCAACCAAGCAGACTCCGGAATGTCACGCCGGCACGGCGGCACCGGTCTCGGCCTCGCGCTGTCGCGCAAGCTGGCCATGATGCTCGGCGGAGACGTGACCGCGACCAGCCGCAAGGGCGAGGGATCGGTCTTCACGATCGCGATCCCAGTCGGCCTGGCGGCAAGTACGACGGACATTCGCGACGTCGCGCAGCTGCGCACCGCCGCGGCGCCCAGTACCGGCGAAGAGCGACTCTCGGGCCGAGTGCTCGTGGTCGAGGACGGCCTCGACAACCAGCGGCTGATCGCGCTGCTCCTGCGAAAGCTCGGGCTCGAAGTTACCATCGCCGAGAACGGGCTGGAGGGGATCAAGGCACTGTCGAGTGACCAGGACCCCGATCGGGGCCTCTCCACCCCATGCCCCTTCGACCTCGTCTTCATGGACATGCAGATGCCCATCCTCGACGGCTACACCGCGACCGCGAAACTACGCGAGTCGGGGTCCACCGTCGCGATCGTTGCCCTGACGGCCCACTCGCTCGAAGGAGACCGGCAGCGGTGCCTGGACGCGGGCTGCACCGACTACGCGACCAAGCCCGTCGATCGAACACGGCTCGCGGCGCTCTGCCGCCGGTGGCTCGGAAAGGTTCACGCCGTCGCCGGCGGGGAACTGACCGACACCGCCGCCAAGTGTTAGGGACGTCCGGGGTTGCACGAAACCGACCGACTGGTCGGTTTGCTTTCCGACCGACCAGTCGGTATGCTTGTCCATGGCCGTCCGGACGCCCCAGTTCAGTCATGATGCGCTGCTCGACGCCGCGGAAGCGGTGATCCACGAACACGGGATCGCCACCCTCACGCTGGACGCGGTCGCCGCTCGCGCCGGCGTCAGCAAGGGCGGCCTCATGTACCACTTCAGGTCCAAGGACCTCCTCCTCGAGGCGATGGTCAATCGCATCGTTGAACGCTGGAGGAAGGACGCCGACGAGGCCATCGACCGCCTCCCCAAAGGCCCCGGCCGAGTCGCCCGCGGCGTGCTGTCGACGTGCCTCGAGAAGCCCGACTGCGGCGGCGCAGCCATGCGACGCTCGGGCGTGGTGCTCGTCACGGCCCTCGCGAGCAACCCCGCCCTAATCAAGCCCCTCCGGGAAGCACACACGGAACTCCTCAAGCGAGCCGAGAAAGACGGGCTGGAACCTGGCGCAAGCGCGACCGTCATTCTCGCCCTCAGCGGCCTCTGGTTCGAGCGGATCTTCGGGCTCTCGGAGATGACTCCGAAACGCCGCCAGGATCTGCTCAGTTCGTTGCGGACGGTAGCGTCTTCGGTGCGGACGGTGAAACGCGCCGGTCGAGCGACAAGTTCAAGGACACGAAAGTCGTGAAAGCGAAATCAATCGCGGCGGCGGTAGGTATTGTGGTAGCCCTCGGTGCAACGGCGCTCGTCATTCGCTCGGTCAAGCACCGCGCGGACGGAGCAGCGGCCGCCCCCGCCTTCGAGCCCGCATTCGCGGTTGAAATCCTCGAGGCCAGAGAGATCCAGTGGCAGCCCCGCGCCGACCTCGTCGGCACCGTGATCGCGCTGCGATCGGTGGTGCTCAGCAACGAAGTCGAGGGCGTCGTGACACAAGTCAACTTCGAGACCGGTGGCATCGTCGAAGAGGGCCAGACCGTCCTCGAGATGGACGCCTCCGTC
>JBEIUO010000211.1:0-5398 GCA_040374335.1 Phycisphaeraceae bacterium | reverse complement strand
CCCATCCCCACGCCGCCGGAGTTGTCCCCGTAGCGAAACGTCGGGATGTCGATGTCGTGCACCGGGATCGACACCACCTTCTTGCCCTCGCGAGCAAGCAGGTCGCTCTTCGCCAGAAACCGCCGCAAATCCTTGCGGATCTTGCCCCGCACGATCTGCCTGAATCGCTGGTGATCCTGTTCGATCTTGTTGACCATCGCCCCGTCCTTGGCAGCAGTTACGGCGCCCCGGCGCCCTGTCCTCATCCTATACGTTTTCGGACGATCCCCGGATCTGCTTCACCCGCCCGTTCCACTTCAATCCCCCTCCACCCCCGCCACCACCGATTTCCCCCCAACGGCGCGGATTCGGCGCGTCACCGCCGCGGCACACAGCAGCCCCACCGGCACCGCCACCAACAACTCCGCCGCCCGATTCACCAAATCCGCCGTCAAGCCGGCCGAAGATGCCGCGGCAACTCCGTACCACGCCGGCAGCGACGCCCGCAACAACCCCACCGCCCACTCCCGCAGCCCCAGCCCGTTCCCCACCAGCGGCACCGACATCGCCACCTGACTCACCGCCGCCACCGCCGCGGCCTGCGCCATCGAAACCGGCGAATCCGCGATCGCAAACACGACCCAGTACCGCAGCGTCCACACGATCAGATCCGCGACCCGCAGACCCATCGCCGCGCACATCGCCCCCCACGTGCGCATCGACGCGAGCCCACCAATCACCACAAGTGCCATCGCCACCACCGCCGGCAACGCCCCCAGCCACGCCGCCCACTCCGGCCGCCTCGCCGCCACGACCGACCACCCCACCGCGCCCAGCGAGGCAACCGCTGAACACGCGATCGACTCCCCCACCACCCGCGCGCCCTGCGCGACGGGGATTCCGTTGACCGCCTTGTGGTACGCCACGCGCCCGACCAAACCCGGTCGCATCGGCAGGTAGTTCAGCAACCACGCCGCGCCGATCAGCGCGCACATCTCCGAGTACGCCACGCGCCCAAACCGGCGTGTGAGCACCCAAAAGACCCCGGCCGAAATCGCAACATTCAGGAGCGGCAGCGCCGCGGCCGCCAAAAGGAGGTCCGCGTGCGCACCCGCCACGATCGACCGCACCGCCCGCACATCAATGCCCGACCGCGCCACCGCGACAACCGCCGCCGCCAGCAGCAGCAGAGAGACCGTCGCGGCCACCCATCGCCCCCCGCGGCCGCGAGCTGGTGCGCGAGTCGCCACGCGTTACCGAACTCCGTCGCCCTTGGGCGGGTTCATGACCTTCAGGTTCGCCCCGCGCGTCGAGTACGTGTGCCGACCGTTCGCGATCCGCTCTTTGTGGATCGTCGCCACCTTCACGATCTCGGGATCAGAAGACGCGAGGCACTTCGCGAGCACCGCGTCGGCCTCGTCGGTCGCGCGGGTCAGCATGTACACGGCCTGCAACATCGGGTCGGGCTCGGCCGTCGCCGCGAGGTCAAAGGCCGAAAGCTCTGGGATCGCGCTCGACGGGGGCAGCACGCACAACGCCACCGCGCGTGCCGCGGGCGACCACGTCGGGTACCGATCGGCCAGCGCCTGCGCGATTCCGGTCGGGTTGGGGTTCTCGCCCTGCGCCTGCGTGAGGCCCAGGAGCGCGGCCCGCGCCGCGTACACCATCGCCGGCACCTTGGTCTCCGGTGCCGACCGGATGGCCGCGATCATGTCGGTATCGCTCTGGGCTGCTTCCGTGAGTCCGCGCCGCGCGAAGGATTCCGTGAAGATCTCCGCACACCCCGGCCCCGGCCGCTTCGCGTTGGCCGAGTCGGGCTCGAAGCCCTGGATCACGCGCCAGCGCAGTCGCGTCGGGAATCGGCACCACGCCGAAGCGATCCAACCCGTCGCGCCCAGGTCCGGCTCGCACCGCAGCGTCACCGTCTCTCCCGGCAGCAACCGCAGCCGACCGCCGAGTTCAAAGACCTCGGGCTCAACCGTGTGGATCTGCCCGCCGAAGGCCTCCAGCGCGGGCGCGAACAGCAGCCGCGAGCTCAGCGCTCGATCCGAGCCAAGCCCAAGCGGGAGCTGCGAGATGTTCTTGAGGGTCACCTCGTACATCACCGAATCGGTGACCTCCGCCGAAGTGGTCGTGGTCGTCACCTTCATCGTCTGATGCACGCGAGGGTCTGTGCAGATGCGGTCCAGCCACTTCGGGATGGAGTTCGCGACCGAGATCACCTTGCGCCCCGTTGCATCGGGCGCGACAGACGCGGGGTCGATCATCTTCGCGCGGTGCAGCGCGTAGCCGCCGATCGGCTCGAGCGCCGCCGCCTGGTAGACCTCAAGCAGCAGCGCGGTCGCAGTCGCGTTGTCCCCGCGTGCCGCGGCGAGTTCGCCCGCGAGCATTGCGCCCCACGTGGAGGGATCGGTCTGCGCGAGCAGGGCGGCGGCCGCCTGCGTGTCTCCCTTGCGGAACGCGATCCATGCCTTCAGCAGGTTCAGATCGCTCGGACCTTCCTGCTTGAGTTGCTCGAACGTCGCGAGTTCCGCCTCCACGGTCTCCACGCCCTCGCCCGTCGCGAGACGCCAGAGCTGCAGGAGCTTGATGCTCTCGCGAACGATGAAGTCGCCGTCGGTCCGCGCGACGGTTCCCACCTGACGGTTCGGATCGAGGTAGGCCTGCACCGCCTCGCCGACAGTCGTGGACAGGTCCCCGAGCGACGCGAGGAGCGAGGGGCGGTTGCCGCTCGCCGCGGCGGCGACGAGTCGCGTCTCTTCGAAGTCGAGTTCGAGTCGGATGGACTCGGGCCCACCACCACGGGTGCGGAGGGAGGGGTCCTGCATCGCCCGTTGGCGAGCGACCTCGTCGCGCTGCCCATTCAGTTCACCCTCGACCTGCTTGAGCACGTCGGCGGGGCCTTTGGTGTACCACATCATCATCGCCTGCGCGAGGTTGTCACGCCCGGACTTCTCGACGCGCAGCTGCGAGAGGATCGAGGCCCGCGTGTCCTGGAACCGCTGCGCCTCGGCGTGAGCACGCACATCCAGCATCGCGTCGCGGAGCATGGTGTACACCGCGGGATCCATCGGGTCGGCGTAGAGCATGTTGGCCATTAGCTCCACCGCGCCCACGCGGTCGTCGCTCGACTCCACGAAGAACTGGTAGAGGAGGATCGCCGCTTCCTTGTTGGTGCCGTCGAGCTTGGCCGCCATCTTGATCCGCGCGGCATAGCCCTCGGTGTCGCCCCGCTCCTTCGCGAAGTTCGCCGCGTCGATCGCGAGCCGGCTGCGGACCGATGCGTCGAGCTTGGCGCCGTCGGGGCCCAGCAGACGATCGATCGCCGCGAGTCGGGCCTCCACCGTCTGCATCGCCGTGAGTTTCGCCGCAATCAGCCGAAGCTGCGTCCGCGTGTCGCCCGGATCGAGCGCGAGCAACTCGCGGCTGAGCGACTCGACCTTCGCGGTGTCGCCCGCGTTGAAACAGGCCTCCACGCGACGGCGGAGTTGCTCCACGTCGTCGGCGCGGCAATGGTCGGCGAGCGAAAGCAGGAACTCCGTGCACTGGTAGTCGCCGCCGGCGGGGGTGTCCATCGCGCGCAGCTCGAGCAGCGCGAGTCTGCGCAGCTCCCGCGCGACGGTAGGTGCCATGAGGGAGGCGGAGAGTTCCGGGGTGCTCGGGAACGCCGCGGGCGCAGGCGCCGCGGGCGGGGTGGTCTGGTCGGACCCGGCCAACTGGGCGAGGGCGCCCGGTCCGGAGAGGGCCAATGTCAGGAAGATCGCAGCAGTCGCAGTTCTCACGCCCATGTCCCCATCGCGAAGAGCCCCATCGTTGCTCCGACCCCGAGCACGAACAGGGCAAAGGTTACCACTTCGATCAGCACCACCACCCGGCGGTGCGCCCCCCGTAGCAATCGGTCCGCCACGAGCACCATGAACACAAACTGTCCCCCGGCCACCGCCGCGACCCCCAGGAGCGTGAACAACTGGCGTGGAAAGGGGAGCGGGCCGGGGCCGTCGAAGAGGACGACCAGGCCGAGGATGATCATGACCGCGGCCCAGAGGCTGGCGGCCGCGGAGCGCAGGACGAGACCGAGGATCGGGGTTCCCGAGATGGCGCGCACGGGTTCCATCGGACCTCCCTGCGAGCGGTGCTCACGAGCCCATGGCGAGGTTCATGAGGAACTCGGCGTTGCTCTTGTGCTTCTTGAGACGGACCTTCATGAGCTCCATGGCCTCGACGACGTTCATGTCGCTGAGGACCTTGCGCAGACGGTAGACGAGCTCGAGTTCCTTGGGATCAAGGAGGAGCTCCTCGCGACGCGTGCCGGACGCCGCGACGTCGATGGCGGGCCAGATCCGCTTCTCGACGAGCTTGCGGTCCAGGTGCAGTTCGGCGTTGCCGGTGCCCTTGAACTCTTCGAAGATGACCTCGTCCATCTTGGAACCGGTGTCGACCAGCGCGGTGCCGATGATGGTGAGGCTGCCGCCCTTCTCGATCGCGCGGGCGGAGCCGAAGAACTTCTTGGGACGCTGGAGCGCGTTGCTGTCGAGACCACCGGTCATGATCTTGCCGGAGTGGGGCATCTCGGCGTTGTACGCGCGGGCGAGACGGGTGATCGAGTCGAGGAGGATCACGACGTGTTCGCCGAACTCCACCATGCGACGGGCCTTCTCGATCACCATCTCGGCGACCTGCACGTGGCGGGTGGTGTTCTCGTCGAAGGTGCTCGCGACGACTTCGACGTTGGAGCCGGAGCAGTTGCGCTTGAAGTCGGTCACTTCTTCGGGACGCTCGTCGACGAGCAGCACGATGATGCGGACGTCGGGGTAGTTCTTGGTGATCGCGCGGGTCATCTTCTGCATCAGCACCGTCTTGCCCGTGCGGGGCGGGGCGACGATCAGCATGCGCTGACCCTTGCCGATCGGCGTGACGAGGTCGATGACGCGGCACTCGATTTCATCGGGCGTGGTCTCGAGGACGAAGCGCGACTCCGGGTGGAGCGGCGTGAGGTCCTCGAAGTTGATCATGTTGTGCGTGCGCGAGGGCTCCTTGCCGTTGACGGAGTCAACGCGGAGCATCGCGAAGTACTTCTCGGCCTCCTTGGGCGGGCGGACGACGCCCTTGACCACCATGCCGCGGCGCAGGCCGTATCTGCGGATGGTCGTGGGGCTGACGTAGATGTCGTCTGGGCCGGGGAGGTAGGACTGATCGGGGCTTCGGAGGAAACCGAAGTGGTCGGGCATGACTTCGAGGGTGCCCTCGCCGAACATGAGGCCCTGGCGTGCCGCGCGGGCCTTGAGGATCTTGAAGATGAGGTCGTGCTTGGCGAGCTGGTGGAAGTCGACGAGGCCTTCGCGTGTGGCGATGCGGTGGAGCTCGGCCTGGTCCATGCGCTGGAGGTCGGCGATGCTCACCGTTTCCATGACGGCCTTGG
>JBEIUO010000718.1:0-2123 GCA_040374335.1 Phycisphaeraceae bacterium | reverse complement strand
CGCGTCCCACTCCGCCTTCCCCATTGACTGCGCCCCCGACCGCAACAGCCCCGCAAAGCTCCTCAGCAACTCCGCATTCTCCGGCTCAAGCTCCTTCGCCCGCCGCATCGCCCCCACAGCCTCCTCAATCTGCCGCATGGCGTACCGAAGCTGCGCCTCCCCCACCACCAGCGACACGTACGTCGGATAATGCCCCTGCCCAACCTGCACCGCCCGCAACCCATCCGGCACCCGCCCCGCCGTCGCCAAGATCCCCGCCGCCTCCACATACATCTGCGCCGGCGCAACCTGCTCCTTGTCGTCCACCACCGCCAACGCCAACGCCACCGCCTCCTCCGTCTTCCCGCCCTCCATCAGCTTCACCGCCAGCGCAAACCGCATCCGATACATCCGCGGGTGCTCCGCGATGATCTCCCGCGCCGCCGCGTGAATCTCGTCCGGCCCCTTCCCCTGCAAAGCCATCACCAGCGTCATGCTCATCGCCAGATCTTCGCTCGCCTGCGGATACTCCATCGCCTTACGCATCCACTCCTCGGCCTTCGCCAAGTCCTTCTTCACCACATAAAACCACGCCATCCGCGCAGGCGTCTCCGCCGGGTGCTTCCAGCCAAACCCACCATCCGCAAACGCCCCCGCCCGCGTGTACGCCGCGATCGCCGCATCCGCGTGCTCCACATACTTCGGCAGCGGCTGATACTCCGGCACCAACACCAGGTTCTCCGGCACCACGATCTTCGTGTCGTGATACTCCCCGATCATCATGTTCACGTCCCGCACCACACCCCACACCCCAAACCCCGCGTACAACGCTGTCACCACCACGAACGCCACGCCCGTCCCCGTCAGCTTCCCCCTCGACCGCAACTGGAACGAGTGCACCCGCACGTTCTGCACCGTCACAACCTGCACAACCTTCCACAGCATGAACACCGCCGCCATCGCCATCCCGATCGCCATCAACATCGCGATGTGATCGAACATCCCCCGAAACCCGCTGAACAACACCCACCCCACCGCCAGCACCACCAACTCCCCACCCAGCGACACGTCGTACTCCGGCCGCTTCGCCGGCACCGCCGCCTTGTTCTTCGCAAAGATCGACGGCAGCCCAAACGTGTACTTGAGCGCCCCGTTCGGACACACGCTCACGCAGTCAAAGCACTTCATGCACCCCGGGTCCACCACCCGCCCGTACTCCTTCACCTCCTGATGCACCCGCACGTTCGAATCGCACGCCGCCGTGCAATGCCCGCACCCGTTGCACGCGTCCGTCACCTCAATCCGCGCCACCGACACCTTGTCCAGCGGCGCAAAGAACCCCCCGTACGGACACCCATACGTGCAAAACGCCTTCGACCCCAGCAAGTACACCACCACAAACCCCACCACCAGCAAAAACGGTGGCGCCATGTACCACGGCCCAAACGTCGCCCAGAAATCATCCGTCATGAACTCCGCGTGAAACGTCGGTCGCGGCGGCGGTGCCGACAACCAAAACGGCGGATCGATCTTCCCCCAGATCATCAACGGCAACAACGCCTCGCGCTTGAACGTCGGCCACACAAACATGTACAACGCCACCACCGTCGGCACAAACACCAGCAGCCGCGTCCGCCACGGCTTTGGCCTCACCCCCAGCTTCGTCATGATCGCCGTGCACGCGTCCTGCAACGCCACAATGTGGCACCCCCACCCGCAGAACACCCGCCCAAAGATGAAAGTCGCCAGCAACGCCACGCAAAAGAACACGAACCCCGCGTTGATCTTCCCCCCCTCAATCGTGTACATCGACTCGCTCGGCTCCACCGGCGTCAACGTCGTCCCCGCCACCTTCCAGTGCACAATGTGCGCAATCATCAGCACGTGCACCCCCACCAACACCCCAAACCGCCACCGCGACGCCCGCGACTTCTTCAGCTTCTTCCCCCCATCCGACGACAACACCGTCAGCGGCACCGTCACCCCGCCACCACCCCCAGGCGTGCACCCGTTCTTCGCGTCGCGGCCCGTTTTCATGCCAAACCGTAGCCCCACACGCCCCGCCCCCCCCCCCACCCAACACCCAAGCCCCACACCCCCCACAAAGTAACCCACCGTGCCGCAAAGGAACAACGGCGCCGGTT
>JBEIUO010000330.1:0-4099 GCA_040374335.1 Phycisphaeraceae bacterium | reverse complement strand
GGGGCAGGGAACCCATCCACGTCGCGTCCGAGTCGTGCATGCTCATCCGAAACGGCGCGAACTTGCCGCCCTGCGTGTCGGTTTGCACCCAGACGGGGTCGCCGTTGGGCAGCCGCATCGCCCTCGGATCACTGAATCCACGGACACCCCGCAGCGCCCCGTAGCAGTGGTCAAAGGAGCGGTTCTCCTGCATCAGGATGACGACGTGCTCCGCATCAAGGTACGTGGTGCCGGGATCAGGGGCGATCGCCATGGCACGACTGATGGAGTCAGAGAGTGGGCCAAAGCCCCCCGCAGCGAGCCCCGCCAGGCCGGCGAATCGCAGAAAGTCACGGCGCGTGTGCATGCGAGTCTCCACCCGATGAAGGTTCGATCAGGGCTTCGCGTCCCAGCCGTATTCTACGTATTCGTGCTCGAAGGTGCCGTCCTCGTAGAGGTCAAAGAGCCCGTAGCCCTCACCGCACCGGTCTTTCTTGCCCTTCCACCACGCACCTGAAACCGCCCCGTCGCAGATGTACGTAAGTCCGTCGATCTCGATGCGTTCGTTCATGTGGATGTGACCGCTGACGCACACCTTCACGTGACGGTGCTGCTTGAGCAAGCGGTGGACGCGGGCACCGTCGCGGAAGACGCTCGCCGCGGACATGCTGAATGTGTTGTTCTCGAGCTTTCCATCGGCCATCATGGCCACGACGGACAGGATCGGAATGTGGGAGATCACCACGGTGGGTACCGAGGCGTTCGCCGAAAGATCCGCGGCGAGCCACTCGTACTGTGGGTCGTCGAGACCGCCGAGGTATCGGTCCTCGAAGGCACGGACGCTGTCGAGAACGACGAAGTGCCAGCCCGACTTCGAGAACGAGTAGTACGGACGGTCCATACCAAGTGTCTCAGTCGCCCACGACTTGCCCCAGCCCTTCTCGTCGCCGGCCGTCTTGCTCTTGGCTTTGTTCCAACCCCAAATGTCGTGGTTTCCGATGCAGTGGCGTACTTCGAGCGAGCATTCCCGCTTGAACGTTCCGGTAAAGAGATCCCACTGTTGCTTGGTGCGGTCGAAGCCTTCCGCGAACGCGTCCATGATGAGGTCGCCGCCGGTAACAAGGAGGCTGGGCGCATCCTCGCGGTCCTGGACATGACGAAGGCATGCGGCAAGGCCGGCTTCGGCCCGCAGTTCCGGTTGAATGTGCGAATCGGTCAGGTGCGCGAACCGCAGGGTCCTGACAGGTCCCGGGCCCGAGGCGAGACCCGCGAGAGAAGCACCCGCGCGAGCGGAGGCAGGAGTAACGGCGGCACCAAGCGCCGCAGCGCCAGAGAAGAGCACGCCACGTCGCGACAGTTTGCTGTTCAACATCGCACCTACTCCGACTGACACACCTGGAGCGTTTGGGACACTCCACTCACGCTGAAGGGAGTTGCGAGGCACTCAGGGGTTGCGTCCGGTGTACCACGGGAGAGAAGTGTTCAGCTCAACCTTGCCGATCGAGCGCACGTGGCCGTCGCCCCACGCGGTGTTGCAGCCCGCGTTGTGCCGGAAGTACTCCTTCTCCCACGCGCGGAAACGAGGATCCCCGTTATCGATGTCAGGGTTGTACTGCGTGAGATCGTTCAGCGTGTCACCGTTGGCGTCGAGCATGTGCTCGAAAGCGTCCTGGAACATGATGATCGCCGAGGGTTGGGGGATCTGACTGACCTTGGTGGGCACCGAGACGACTCGGCCGTACGCCGCGACATAGCGGCGCTGCCACCACGTCGGCACGGGACGGTTCGGTCCGTCCATCATCTCGACGCCGTTGAATCCGTAGGTCTGGTAGTAGTGATCCGGGTTGAAGTTCGTGCCGTCCGGATAGGGATCCATCAGCTTGGCCGAGGGACAGCGCCAGAGCTTCCAGCCGGGGAACGGGGGGTTGTCGTTGGAGAGCCAAGGCATCCGGGCCGTGTACCAGGCCGGGTCAACCTCAACATCGAGGTACTTGTCGTAGACGTTGCCCCAATAGGCCACGTCGGCGGGGCCGCCATCGGACGTGAAATCATTGACCCACGGACGAACCATGCGGAGGTTGCTGGAGTCGTAGGGACCCGACGCGTTGATCCGCAGGAAGCGGGCACCGTAGTTGAGCCGCTTCGCGTGGTGATACTCTTTCGCGTCGTTGATGTAGTTGAAGATGGCGGCGTAGATCTGCTTCTGGTTGTTCAGGCAGACTACGGAGCGACCGGCGGCTCGCGCCGAGGAAAGCGTCGGGAGCAGGATGCTGATCAGGAGAGCGATGATGGCGATTACCACCAGCAGTTCGATGAGCGTGAATGCGGCGCGTCCGGCCGACTTCGAGATGAGCATGCCTTCACTCCGTGAGGTCCATCATCCGGCACTGGCTCGCAGAGCGTGAGCCGACCCGATGCCGGAACAGTCTAGCCGGCGCGCGATTCAGCCCCGTCGTGAACAGCATCATCTTGCGCGAAGCTTCGGTTTAGATTCAGTGAACCAGTGACGCACCCGGCCGTTGCACGACGCGACCATCATCCTTAGTGAGACATTGACACTGCGCAAGGACAGCCTGAATGCGCATGTTCTTACTCTCTACGCGTGTCAGAACCCCGAGAGTCGGGGCGATGGCAGAGTGCGATGTTAACTGGAGAACGAGTGATGCGTCAGATGAACCGTCGTATGAATGCCGCGGCAATGCTCGCCTTCGCGGCCGGCATGGTGGTCGCGGGTGGTGCCCAGGGCCAGACCATTTTCTACTCGGAGGGCTTTGACACGGCCGTCCTTGATCAGTTGTCGGGCGATCCGCGCGTGACCGGCGCGTGCGGGAACTTCGGCCCTCGCTTCACGCACAATCCCCCGGCGGGTTGGACGTGGGACGGCTGCGGCGTTCCTTCGTACTCCTGTCGCGTGGGCGTGTGCCCCCCGGCCGGCGAGACCTGCGGCACCTGCGGCAACGACCAGGGCGTGCGCGAGTGGGAAGGCTGGTCCTTCGTGAACAAGGCTTGGTGGGTGCAGGTCGCTGGCGACCAGACTCGCTCGCAGTTCACGCTCGGCACGGGCAACGTCGCGGTGGCGGACGCGGACGAGTGGGACGACCGTGGCAACCCCGACCAGCTGTGCGGCAAGTACAACAGCTGGATGGGAACGCCGAGCATCAGCCTGGCGGGCGTGACCGAAGGCTCGGTCAGCTTTGACTTCAGCTCGAGCTGGCGGCCCGAGGGCTTCGATGATCTGGTGGACAACAACCAGACCGCGATCATTCGCGCGTACTACACCGTCGGCGGTGTGGAAGGTGCGCCGGTCGAGATCCTGCGCTGGGACTCCGATACTTCGGGCTCGTTCTTCAAGCCCGACTCGCAGAACGAGGCCGTGAGCATCTCGCTGGCGGGCGCACCCGCTGGTGCACAGTCGGTCCGCTTCGAGTTTGGCCTTGTCCTCGCGGCGAACGACTGGTGGTGGGCCGTTGACAACATCGCCGTGAACGCTGATGTTGCGGGCACCCCGACCCAGCTCTTCTTCGAAGGCTTCGAGACCGTCACGCTCGAGCCGCCCGTCCATGAGATTCCCACTGGTTGCGGCATCACCTACTGCGGCGAACTCACCCACACGCACACCGGCCCCAACGGCGTGACGGTCACGATCGCGTCCCCCGCTTCGGGCGGCGTGCCCGACTGGCGCGGCTGGTCTTTCGTTCAGCGTCCCTTCTGGCAGTGCGCTTCGGGTGGCCCCAACGGAACCGCGTTCAGCAACAGCTCGGGAATCGTCGCGGTGGCTGACGGCGACGAGTTCGACGACCTTGCTCACGACCCAGGCAAGCTGAACACGACGATGACCACCCCGGCCATCGACATTTCCAGCCGCAACGGCGACCTGCTCGTTCTGTCCTTCGACTCCAGCTGGCGCTGGGAGTCGGGCCAGACCGTGAACATCGTCGCTCGCTACAACACCGGCGAGGTCATCGAGATCCTCCGCTGGGAGTCCGACACCTTCAGCCAGTTCTTCAAGCCCGATGCGGTCAACGAGCGCGTCGTCCTTCCGCTCGTGGTCTTCAACTCGCTCGCGAGCAGCGTGACCCTCGAGTTCACCTACGACGGCGGCAACAACTGGTGGTGGGCG
>JBEIUO010000669.1:0-2357 GCA_040374335.1 Phycisphaeraceae bacterium | reverse complement strand
TCACGTGCGACTCTTCTATAATCAGAAGCCAGTCGCGGATGTTGCGCCGCCGCAGCGGCGCATCGGCCACCGGCACCGAAACCGGCGGCGCATAGTCGAAGTAGTCCATCAGGCAGAACGGCCGCTCGCCCGGCTTGCGGCCATCCATAAACCGCGAGTAGTTCTCGATCCCCGGGCACATCCCCGTCTCCGACAACAGCTCGATGTCGTACTTCGTGCGGCTCAGCAGCCGCTGGGCCTCGAGCAGCTTCCCCTGCGAGCGCAGCTCCATCACCCGTGCATCCAGTTCCTCGCGGATCTGCCGCACCGCGTCCTCGAGCTGGCTCTCGGGCATCACGTAGTGCACCGCCGGGAACAGGAAAAACTGCCGCTCTTCCGCGAGAATCTCCCCGCTCGTCGGGTTGATCAACTCGATCCGCTCGATCTCGTCGCCGAACAGCTCAATCCGCACCGCGTACTTCTCGTACGCCGGCCACACCTCCAGCGCATCCCCCCTCACCCGAAACTGCCCACGCTTCCACTCGATCTCGCTCCGCTGGTACTGCATCCCGTTCAGCGCCAGCAGGAAGTCCCGCCGGAAGATCCGCGAGCCCTTCGTGATCGTCAGCACCTTGTCGCCGTACGCCTCCGGCGACCCCAGGCCAAAGATGCACGACACGCTCGCCACCACCACCGTGTCACGCCTCGAAAGGATGTTGCTCGTCGCCGCCAGCCGCAACTGGTCCAGGTCGTCGTTGCGGCTGCTGTCCTTCTCAATATAGATGTCCCGCGACGGGATGTACGCCTCCGGCTGGTAGTAGTCGTAGTAGCTGACGAAATAGTTCACGCTGTTGTCCGGGAAGAACTCCCGCAACTCTTCGAAAAGCTGCGCCGCCAGCGTCTTGTTGTGGCTGATGATCAGCGTCGGCTTGTTCAGCCTCGCAATCACGTTCGCCATCGTGAACGTCTTGCCCGTGCCCGTCGCCCCCAGCAGACACGCCGCCGGAGCCCCCGCACCCAGCTCCGAGGCAAGCTGCTCGATCGCCGCCGGCTGGTCCCCGGTCGGGGAAAAAGGCGCCACAACTCGGAAGGGTCGCTGGGTAGACACGGGCCAACTGTAGGATCGACACAAACTCTGGCCTCCCCCAAACCCGATCTCGCGTGGTTGTCGGACCGGGGCCACCCAGTGCCCCCCGCGTCCCGAACACCAGAAACATCCGACCGCGAAACCTCAGAAAAGGAGAACGCCCATGCGTCACGCTATCACTCTGTCCGCTCTCGTCCTCACCACCCTCGCCGGCACAGCCCACGCTCAGATCACCGACCGCGTGAGCATCGGTCCCTCCAACGCCGCCGCCAACAGCGTGTCCTCGGGCGTGCAGGTCACCCCCGACGGCCGCTTCGCCGTCTTCATGACCTTCGCGAACAACCTGGTCGCCGGTGACACCAATAACGCCATGGACGTCTACGTCCGCGACCGCTACCTCAACACCACCACCCTCATCAGCGCCCCCGACCCCTCCACCGGCGAGCCCCTCGGCTTCGGCGGCGATTCCACCATCGCCCTCGCCGGCAGCCGCGTCATCTCCGGCAACGGCCGCTTCGTCGCCTTCGTCAGCGCCCAGCACACCCTCGACGGCGCCGGCTTCAACCCCGGCGAAGAGGTCTACGTCCGAGCCCTCGAGTCCCGCGGCAACGACTCCTGCGACACCGCCATCCCCGTCAACGCCGGCACCATCACCGCCTGGGACAACTGGGGCCCCTTCGACGCCAACGGCATCGCCTGCGGTCCCAACTCCAACTCCGCCGTCTGGTTCACCCACACCGCTGGATGCACCGGTTCCATCACCGTCGACACCAACGGCTCCTCCTTCGACACCCTCCTCTCCGTCTACCACGGCACCTGCCCCTTCGACTCCGCCGAACTCGTAGGCTGCGACGATGACTCCGGCACCGGCCTCGCCTCCTCCATCACCTTCAACGCCGTCGAAGGCCAGACCTACGCCATCCGCGTCGGTGGCTTCGGCAACAACGCCGGCCTCATCTTCCTCGGCGTCTCCACCTGCACCGCAGCCTGCCCCGCCGACTACAACCACGACGGCGGCGTCGACGGCGACGACGTGATCGCCTTCTTCGGCGACTGGGACTCCGGCAACATCGCCGCCGACTTTAACAACGACGGCGGCGTCGACGGCGACGACGTCATCCAGTTCTTCGGCAACTGGGACGCCGGCTGCTAAGCCCTTCCCCAACACCCCCCACACCACACCCCCCGCTCCAAACAAGACCTCCGAGCGATCGCTCGGGGTTCTTCCCTTTTCACACACCACCCGCCTTACTTCGTCCCCCCTCCGTGCGCCCCCGCCTCAAACCACCCC
>JBEIUO010000439.1:0-3404 GCA_040374335.1 Phycisphaeraceae bacterium | reverse complement strand
GTCACAACGAGCTGATCGAAGCGCTCGCGCGACTCCACCTCGCCCCGGAGTGTCCCCGCGAGCGATGTACCGTCCGTCAACTGCGAATACGCCCCTTCGATGCTCAAGAGCCCGCGCGGCCGCACCGACGAGCCGCCGCCTTCCGCGTTGTTGAACACCGCCTGCCCGCGCACGGTGCCGAAGCCCGAGAGCTCGCCGCGCAACCGGATCCGCCTTCCCGTGCCTGCCGAGCTTGGCAGAGCAGCACTCCCCCGTCGATCGTCGTGTCGCCGAGGAAGACCTCCGTCAAGGTCCTCAGGCTCACCGGGAAGTTCCCGCACGCCAGCGATCCCCGAAGGTCAACACCCACGCTCGCCGCCGCATCACCCAGCGAAACATCGGTCGCGGCGATCACCGCCGAGCCCGCCTCGCCGACAATCTTGCACGTCGCGCTGTTGCCCACCGTCAGGACCGCCGCCGGCCCCAGCGTCATCTGCGTGCCCGTGATCGCGCCGCTCGTGCTGTCCACCGTGGACTCGACGCGACACGCCGTGCCAAAGCAATCGATCACGCCGAGGCTCTGGAGGGGCGCTTCAACGACACCTCCCAGGTGCAAGGTCTTGGCGGCGCTGATGCGTGCCGGGCCGCTCGAGATCACCCGACCGGTCGGCTGAATCGTCGCGTTATTGATGAACCACGGGCTCGGCCCCTGTACGTCCAGGGTGCCGATGATGTCGAGCACGCCGATGTTGGTCACCGGCGTCCCCGGCGTTGCAACCACCAAGTCGTAGACCTCGCACGTCACCGCTGCCCCGGCAAGCAACAATCGCCCCTCGATCCTCCCTGCGAGGTGGTAAGTGACCGCAGATTGGAGGCTCACCTGCGGACATCGCAAGACACCACCGCTCATCTCCAGACTCCCGCGAACCTCTATTTCATTCGCGGATTCGACCAAGCCCCCGAGCAAGATCAACTCCGAGCCTGAGCGTGGCAGCAGTAACTCATCCGCGATCACCTCGCCCGCCGCGAACACCGTCAGCGAGCACGAGCCCGCGCTCGCGTGCTCACCAACGACGACGCGAGTAGCCGAGAGCGCACCGTTGATCGTCATCGCACCGTTCTCGCCCGCCCCGGTCCCCACCCTGCACGCCCCCGCCACCGCCGATCCAAGGGCTCGCACGTCGAGCAACCCGCCCTGCGAAACGACGATGTCATCCGCGACCGAAAGCACGCCCTCGCTGCCGACCTCGATTTGACCCGTTCCGCCGCTCGAGCTCAGCACGACGTTCCCGCTCGTCACCGAGATGACGCCGCCGTCCTCGGCCTGCAGCGTGATGCTGCCCGCGTCGCCCACACGAAGCGCCGTCTGCCCGACCGGCGCCGAGGCGTCGAGTCGCGCCGAGGGTCCATCGAGTCCAACGAAGCCCGTCCCCTTGACCCAGAAGTCCGTCCCTGCGCTCACGAGGTAGTTGCCACGGACGAAGAGCGTCCCTCCCTGCATTTGGGTCACGTTTACGCGGTCAATGAAATCGTTGGTCACCAACTGGCCCGCGAGGGACTGAATCCGCAGCGTGGCCGTCCCTCCTGCATCAGGATCACCCACAGTCGTCGGCCCGTCGATCGTCACCTTGCCGCGCGCTGCGATCGTGAGCGATCCTGTCCCACCAACCGGGCCGGCAAACGTGTTCGCGCCGATGTCGAGCCTCGATGCGCGAACTTCGCTGAGCGTCGGCGTCACCAGATTGCCGATCAACCCGGAAACCGTAACCTCCCCGGTACTCCCCGCGCTCCTCCCGATCGAAAGCGTTCCCTCGATGTCGACAAGCCCCCCACTCGTGACCGAAAGCGTCCCCTGCCCCGAGTTTCCAATCAGCATATCGGAGTTGGGCCCCGTGCTCGTGATCCGCCCGCGTACCACGACTTCCCCGAAGATGGGCACCGTCCCGGTCGAGGCGGAAACCGTGATCTCACCGACACTTCCCGCGAGGAAGCCCACAATCACGTCGTCCTGCAGCGAGATGTTCCCATCCCCCACGTCCAGCGTGCCAGCGCCGCGAGAGCCGACGATCAGGTCGCACGACGACGACGTGAGTTCGAGGCCGCTGGTCGACGCGAACGCTCCATCGAGCGTCATCGTCCCCACGGACCCCGCGTCCCGACCGAGTGTCACCGACCCGCCCACCCCGTAGCGCCCACGCGAGTTCCACGTCGCCACATCGCCCGCGGCCTGTCCCACCTCGATGCCGGTCACCGTCGTAAAGAGCCCGGTCCCGCCCCCGCTCGTCACGGTCCCCGCTCGAAAGGCCAGGCTCCTCACTCCGCTGACGTTGAAGCCAACAGTGCGACTGCCGGTCAACCCGAACACGACGTCGTCGCTCGTCCCCGGCACCTGCGCCGGGTTCCAGTTCCCCGGGACCGAGAAGTTCCCGCCCCCCACCACATTCCAACTGATGATCGCGCCGTGCGCCCCGACCGCCGTCCCGCAAACCGCCGCCATCACCGCCGCCGTGCTCGTCATCCGCATGGACCTTCTCCCGGGTAGAGGCCCACGGACTCGAGGGCCAACCACACGGCGATCCAGTCTTCACCGACGGGCCACGCGATCGAAAGAATTTCGCAGCACCCCCTACCGCCGACGCGACAACGCCCGGTCCATGTCCCGCTTGGCCTCGCGCTTCGCGATCGTGTCCCGCTTGTCGTGCTTGGCCTTACCCTTGCCAACGCCGATCAATAGCTTCGCGTACCCGTTCTTGAAGTACAGCTTCAGGGGCACGATCGTGTACCCCTTCACCGCCATCTTCTTCGCCAGCTTCAGGATCTCACCCTTGTGCGCCAGCAACAACCTCGACCGCTTCGGCCTGTGCCCAAGCGCCGCCGCCGGGCTGTACTCCCCGATCTCCACGTTCAGCAGCTCGAGCTGGCACGGCTCCGCCGTCGCCTTCACAAACCCCTCCGCCAGAGACACGTGCCCGTCACGTACCGATTTCACTTCCGAGCCGCGCAGCGCGATCCCCACCTCCAGCGTGTCCTCGATCGCGTAATCGAACTTCGCGCGCCGGTTCTCGATCGTCTTCTCGTTCTCGGGCTCTTTCTTGCTCATCCGTTCGTCGCAGGCTCCGCGCGCACGCGGCTGGTCACTTCACCGATCTTCTCAACGCTCACCGTCACCGTATCCCCGTCCTTCAGAAACACCGGCGGCTGACGCGTGAACCCCACCCCGCTCGGCGTGCCGGTCAGGATCAGAGTTCCCGGCAACAGCGTCGTCCCACGGCTGATCTCGTGGATCAGCGTCGCCACACTGAAAATCATGTCGTTCGTGTTCGCGTCCTGCATCGTCGTCCCGTTCAACCGGCACATCACCCGCAGGCTCTGCGGATCCCCCACCTCCGACGCCGGGATCACCCGCGGCCCGATCGGGCAGAACG
>JBEIUO010000100.1:0-7163 GCA_040374335.1 Phycisphaeraceae bacterium | reverse complement strand
GGTGCTGTGAGCCCTACGCTGGGGTCATGGACATTGACCCGAGCACGCTTTCCATTCCGGACCGCTACAAGCTGTTGATCGGCGGGATCGTCCCGAGGCCGATCGCGGTGGTTTCGACGTGCGATGCGCGTGGGCGGCACAACGTGGCGCCGTTCTCGTTCTTTGCCGGCGTGGGGAGCAACCCCTTGAGTCTGCTTTTCTGTCCGGCGAACAAGCCGGATGGGACGGAGAAGGACACGCTCGTGAACTGCAAGCCGGTCGCCGAGGGGGGCATGGGCGAGTTCGTGGTCAACGTGTTGAGCACGGCCGATATCAGCAAGGGGATCGCGACGGCGGAGGACCTGCCGTTCGGGGAGTCGGAGTTTGAGATGTCGGGCCTGACGCCGGCGGCGTGTACGCGGGTGAAGGCACCCCGGATCGCGGAGGCGGCGGTGAGCTACGAGTGCCGGACGGTGCAGGTGGTGCGGATGAACCCGGGAGCAGGGTCTGGGGGCAACGTGGTGATCGGCGAGGTGCTGCACGTGTGGGTGCGGGAGGGCGTGGCAAACGAACGGCTGCACCTGGACCCGGCGAAGATCGATGCGACGGGGCGGATGGGGGGCTTGGCGTACTGCACAACGCGGGAGCGGTTTGAGGTGCCGATGGGCGCGGCGGCGTTGCGGGTGAAGACGCCGTAGTGGCGGGGAGGTGGAGCGGATGGGGGGCGTTGGGCGGGTAGTGGCCGAGCGAGATCGCCGGGTCAAAAAGCAACAAACCCCCGGCATCGCTGCCGAGGGTTTGTGAGATTCAAGAGGATGCGGGCTTAGCGGCGGCGGCGGCCGGCGACCAGAGCACCGAGGCCCATGAGGGCCATCGCACCGGGGGCGGGGACGATCTGAGCCGTCACGCCAGTCGCGCGGTTGCTGAAGTTCTGGGCGAAGAAGCCGTTCGCACCGAGAACGAGCTGAACGAGAGCCCCGCGGTAGGGCTCGAGGGCGGGCAGGTCGAGGTCCCAGGCGCCACCGTTGGAGCCGTTGAAGGTCCCGTCCTGAGCGCCGTTGTCGTTCACGAAGACCTGGCTGAGCACGCCGTCAAAGGCGATGAAGCCGAGGCCGAGGTTACGCCAGGTGCCGTTGATGGCGCCGACGATGGTGTCGCCGTCAGCGTCGGTCACCGTGAAGGAACCGTTGCCGGAGCGGGTGCCGTCCATCGCGAGGGCGCCGACAGCGACCGACATCACGAAGTTGCCCTGATCGGCTTGGCTGACGAAGCCGGGCGAGTAGGACGCGGTACCTTCCGCGGGAACGAGGCGCGACACGTCACCGGAGCTCCGGAGGCGGGTCGTATCCACGGCCGAGGCCGTAAAGGTGCTCGAGCCCGTGCTGTACGAACCAGCAAGGTCGTCGAACGTCATGGACACGAGGACCACGTCAGCGGTCGCGGCGGAGGCGCACAGGCCTCCTGCGATAGCTGCCAAGGTCACGATGCTGTTCTTACCAAAGTTCATTGAAGCTCTCTCCTCTTCCCCCAGCCATGCCTGCGAAGTGCAGACTCTCCCAAGAACGACGCCGAGGTGTCTCACGTCTCGGCAGACTAGTTTGTCGCCAATCCATGCGTTTGTCAACGCTCTTTGGATCGAAAGTTCGAAAGTTTTCGAGCACAAAACACTCGTTCCCCTGTTCAAGTGAACAGGAAGCCCCTTCCAAGGGATTCCGGGGCCTTTTTCGATCTCCCACGCAATCGATTATCGGACAAATTTGTTTGCGGGCGTTCATCGGGGGCACCGGGAGGCAAACCAGTGGTAGTCCTGGTTTGTGGGGCAGGGCGACTTCTGGGACTCGTGCGCCCTCAGCCGCCGTGGAGGGCGTCGGGAGCTCGCGGGAGGAAGGCAGGCGGTTTGGAGAAGGGAAGGAGCGACGGAGCGGCTGCGGGGGCTTGGAGCTGCCGCGGGGGAGGCGGAGTGGAAGGGGCGCGGCAGTGCTGGCGGGTAGAGGGGGAAAGGTAGAAAAACAAAGAGGCCCCCGCGGAGTGCGGGGGCCTCTCGAACAGAAGTCAGAGCTGATTAGCGGCGACGACGGCCGGCGACGAGACCACCGAGGCCGAGGAGGGCCATAGCGCCCGGGGCCGGGATGATCTGAGCGGTCACACCGGTGGCGCGGCTCTCGAAGTTGGAGGCGAAGAAGTCGGTCGCACCGAAGACGAGGTTCACGATCGCACCCTCGAACATGGGGCCACCGGGGAGGGCCATCGACCAGTCGGTCGAGGAACCGTCGGTGCCGTTGAACATGTTGTCGCTCGCACCGTTGTCGGTGAGAATGACGTTGGCGAGGTTGCCGCTGAAGGCCAAGAAGCTGCCGACGAGGTTCCACTCGCCCGAGATCGTGCCGGTGATGGTGTCACCATCGGCGTCGGTCGCGGCGAAGGTACCGGAGCCGAAGGCGTGGCCGGGGGCGTCAACGTTGACGCTGATGCTGATCTGGAAGTCGGCGGGGTTCAGGCCGCTGACGAAGCCGGGCTCGAACACCGCGCTGCCCTCGGTGGGGACGAGGCGGGAAGCATCGCCGGAGGACTGGAGTTCGGTGGTGTCGACAGCGACGGCGCTGAAGGTGCCGACGCCAGCGTTGCCAGCGTACGAACCGGCGAGGTCGTCGTACGAGAACGACGCAACGACGTCAGCGTTCGCCAACGAAGCGGCGGCAGCAAGACCAGCAACGGCAAGAACGGAACGAATACGCATCTCTACTCTCCTCACGTCTGGGTTAGCCACGGGCTCGATGCCCACAGCGGAAACAGGACCCAAGTCTCTCTGCACCCCTGACGGGATGCAGTGCAAGAGTACAGAGCAGCCGGGGGTTTGTCACGCAAAATACATGCATTTTCTCTGGGTACAGGGGTTTGGAGAGGCTTGGGGGTCTCACAGGCCGCGTGATCCGGACCATCGGCATGGAGTTACCGTACCTTGGGGTGGCGGGGGCAAAAAACAAAGAAACCCCCGGGTGGTGGAACCCGGGGGCTCAGGGATTGCAGGGGGCGAGGGTCTTAAGAAGGCCGGGGTGGACGGCGCCTCTCGCATCCCCTGCATTGGTGGATTGGGGAGAACGGTGAGGGAGGGACTGGGCCGGGGCACGGATCGAATCGACTCGCCAACCAACCTCCTTGGCGGGGCCCGGGGAGCTCACCTGTGGGGATGAGGGCCGGGCATCTGGACCATTCAGTGCCGGGTCGCGGGGGGGACCCGGCGGTTCGCCGTTTGGTTGGGGTTCGCCTGAGCGGAGGACGGCTACCGATCCTCGGCGTGCCGTCCCGGCGAATCTCCGTTTTCGCCGGCCCACTTCGGGACCGGCCCTGGCTTTGTCACCTCCTTCATCGATCTCCCAAACCACACGTGGACGAAAGGCCGGGGCTGGTTAGCTGCAGCCGAGGCTGTTGCCGCAGTTGAGGCACTTGTAGCAGGTGCCGCTGCGAACGGTGACGTTGCCGCAGATGTCGCAGGCGGGGGCGTCGCTGACTTCCTTCATATAGGAGTCGAGCATGCCTTCCTGGGTGGTGACCTTGACGACATCGGACTTGAGGACGCGGCTCTGGACCTCGGGCTGCATGGAGGAGAGGTCGCGCTGGGCTGCCTCGCGTTCGGCGGCGAAGCGGGGGGAGTTCTCCTCGGCGTAGCCGGGGATGAACTGCATGCCCATCCATCGGAAGATGTAGTCGACGAGGCTCTTGGCGAAGGGGATGTCCTGGTTCTCGGTGATGCCAGCGGGCTCGAACCGCTGGTGGCTGAACTTGTCGACGAGGCTCTTGACGGGCACGCCGTACTGAAGGGAGACGCTGGTGGCGGTACCCAGGGAATCCATGAGGCCTCCGATGGTGGAGCCTTCTTTGCTCATGGTGATGAAGAGCTCACCGGGCTGGCCGTCCTCGTAGAGGCCGACGGTGAGGTAGCCCTCGTGGCCGGCGACGTTGAACTTGTGGGTGAGGGAGCGGCGGGTATCGGCGAGGCGGCGGCGGGTGGCCTTGGGCTTGGCCTCGAGCATGGTGGGCTCGTGCTTGGCGGGCTTCACCGTTTCGGCGGCGGGGGCTTCGGCGGGCTTGGCCTCGGCGGTTTCGCGGCCGCTTTCCTTCTTGGCTTCGTCTGCGGTGGCGGAGAGGGGCTGGCTGAGCTTGCAGCCGTCGCGGTAGAGGGCGTTGGCCTTGAGGCCGAGTTCCCAGGAGAGGCGGTAGCAGTTCTTGATGTCATCGACGGTGGCGTCGTTGGGAAGGTTGATGGTCTTGGAGATGGCACCGGAGATGAAGGGCTGGGCGGCGGCCATCATGCGGATGTGGCCTTCGGCGGCGATGTAGCGGACGCCGAGCTTGCCGCACTTGTTGGCGCAGTCGAAGACGGGGAGGTGTTCGGCCTTGAGGTGAGGGGCACCCTCGATGGTGCTTGCGCCGCAGATGATGAGGTTGAGCTTCTCGATGTGGTCGGAGGAGAGACCGAGGGCGGAGAGGAGGTTGAAGCCCATGTCGGCCTTCGCGGCTTCGGGGTCGATGCCGCAGGCCTTGAGGCCATCGGCCGAGATGGTCCAACCGCCGAAGGCGAAGGAGAGTTCGAAGACACCGGGGAGGGATTCGGAGATGGCCTTGAGGTCGGACTGAGGGAGACCCTTGGCCTGGAGGAAGGAGGCGAGGGTCTCACCGGCCTTGGCACCCTTGACGCCTGCCGGGAGGGTGACGTCGAGGCTGAGGGTGCCTAGGAGGTAGGCCATGATCTCGCGGGCGTGCGGATCGGAGTAGCCGAGGGTACGGAGGGCGGGGCGGACGGAGTCGTTGGCGATCTTGAAGTAGCCACCACCGGCGAGCTTCTTGAACTTCACGAGGGCGAAGTCGGGCTCGACGCCGGTGGTATCGCAGTCCATGAGGAGGCCGATGGTGCCGGTGGGCGCGATGACGGTGGTCTGGGCGTTTCGGTAGCCGTGCTTCTCACCGAGTTCGAGGGCTTCGTCCCATGCGCGGATGGCGTGGGAGAGGAGCGTTGCGGAGTTGGCCACGGCCATCGAGCCGGCCTTGGCCGAGAGCAGGATGAGGTTGTGGTCGATGGGCACCGGGGTGATGCGGAGCTGCTCGTACTCCTCGGCATCGCGGGGGATGCCGTGGGCGGCGCGGCGGTGGTTGCGGATAACGCGGAGCATGTGCTCGCGTTCGGGGGCGTATCCGGGGAAGGGGCCGTGCTCTTTGGCGAGCAGGGCGCTGGTGCGGTAGCTGCGACCGGTGAGGATCGAGGTGAGGCATGCGCAGACGGCGCGGCCTTCGTCGCTGTCGTAGGCGACGCCGGCCTGCATGAGCATGGCGCCGAGGTTGGCGTAGCCGAGACCGGTGGTGCGGTACTTGAAGGAAAGCTCGGCGATCTCGCGGCTGGGGAAGGCGGCCATGAGGACGGAGATCTCGAGGACCATGGTCCAGAGATCAACGCCGTGTTCGAAGCGGTCGACGTCGAAGGCGCGGCTCTTGGCGTCGTAGAACTTCAAAACATTAAGTGATGCAAGATTGCATGCTGTGTTGTCAAGGAACATATATTCGGAGCACGGGTTACTTGCATTGATCCGCCCCGCGTTCGGGCAGGTGTGCCAGGCGTTGATGGTGGTGTCGAACTGGACGCCGGGGTCGGCGCAGCGCCAGGCGGCGTAGGCGATGTCGTTCCACAGGCCACGGGAGTCGAACTTCTTGGCGGGCTTGCCGTTGGTGCGCCAGGTGGTCTGCCAGGGGTCACCGGAGTCGATGGCGTCGAAGAAGGAGTCGGGGATGCGGACGGAGTTGTTGCTGTTCTGGCCGCTGACGGTCTGGTAGGCCTCGCCGTTGAAGTCGTAGTCGAGCTTGAGCTTGAGCTTGTCGCACTGTTCGGCGAGAGAGGGGTCGGCCTTGTGGAGGAGCTTCATGCCTTCGACCATGGCCTGCACCTTGATCTCCTCGCGGACTTTCCAGTTCACGAAATCCTGGATGTCGGGGTGGTCCATGTCGAGGCAGACCATCTTGGCGGCGCGGCGGGTGGTGCCGCCGCTCTTGATGGCGCTGGCGGCACGGTCGCCGATTTTCAGCCAGGACATGAGACCGGAGGAGCGACCGCCGCCGGAGAGCTTCTCGCCGTCGCTGCGGAGGTTGCTGAAGTTGGTACCGGTGCCGGAGCCGTACTTGAAGAGGCGGGCCTCGCGGACCCAGAGGTCCATGATGCCACCTTCGTTGACGAGATCGTCATCGACGGACTGGATGAAGCAGGCGTGGGGCTGGGGGTGGGTGTAGGCGTCGTCGGCGAGCATGGGTTCGCCGGTCTTGGGATCGACGATCCAGTGGCCCTGGGCGGGGCCGGTGATGCCGTAGGCGAAGTTGAGCCCGGTGTTGAACCACTGCGGGCTGTTGGGTGCGCACATCTGGTGGACCATCATGTACGCAAGTTCGTCGTAGAACGCCAGGGCGTCCTCGGCGGAGTCGAAGTATCCGTGGGTTTCACCCCAGTGGCGCCAGCAACCGGCGAGGCGGTGGATGACCTGACGCGCGGAGGTCTCGGGGCCGTTGGTGCCGTCGGGTTTGGGCACGCCGGCCTTGCGGAAGTACTTGGAGACCATGATGTCGGTCGCGAGCTGCGACCAGGTCTCGGGGACTTCGGCGTCCTTCATCTCGAACACGACGGAGCCATCGGGGTTGGTGATTCTGGAGGAACGCTTCACCCATTCAACAGAGGCGAAGGGATCCTTCCCGGCGGTGGTGAACTTGCGAGAGATCTTCATGGGGGCGCATCCTGTTGCTGAACGTTTCCTCTGGGCTCAGGCACAAGGCTTGGGACAGCGGTCGTCTTGGAGAGAACGGACTACTTGATCACACGGGTTCAGTCGACTCGGGGCAGCGTGAGCCCCGCTTGGTTCTGGTACTTGCCGCCCTTGTCGGCGTACGAGACTTCGCAGACGCGGTCGGCCTGCAAGAAAATCAACTGGGCGACGCCCTCGTTCGCGTAGACGCGAGCGGGCAAGGGAGTGGTGTTGCTGATCTCGAGCGTGACCTTGCCCTTCCACTCGGGTTCGAGCGGGGTCACGTTCACGATGAGACCGCAGCGGGCGTAGGTGCTCTTGCCGACGCAGATCACCAGCACATCGCGCGGAACCTCGATGTACTCGACGGTCTCGCAGAGCGCGAAGGAGTTCGGGGGGATGATCACG
>JBEIUO010000012.1:0-13361 GCA_040374335.1 Phycisphaeraceae bacterium | reverse complement strand
TCGTCAAACTTCATCGCGCCACTCCTCCACGGCGTATCCGCCAGGACCCACCCGTACGAAGTACAGTTCGTCTAACCCCTCCGCGCGCGTCGGCAACTCGAGCTTTGCCGATGTCGCCTTCACACCCGCACCGGGAACCCGAACCGCATCTGGTCTCGCGGCGTTTCGCTCCAGCGCGTCGGCGAGGCGGGCCGAGAAGTAGTACCCGACAACGCGAAAGCCCGCGGCACGGGCCGCCTCAATGTACTTCGCACGCTCTTCACGAGTCGGGTTGGTGTTGTCGATCACGAACGACTGCTTCGCCTCAAGGCACGCCGCGAGCAGCACGCTCTCCCGGTGCCTGGTCCGGAGCATGTCCAGGTTCAGCCGGATGTGGGACTCCGTGAACCGCTACCGGCAGAACGTGCTCTTGCCGCTCGCCTGGATTCCGCATAGGGTGACCGCCTCCATCGCAGCCCCCCACTACTTCAACAACCGCTCCAAGTAGTGGATGTCCACGCCGCCCCGCTGGAACGCGCCGTCCTGCATCAGCTTCTGGTGCAGCGAGATCGTCGTCTTGATCGGGCCCACCTTGAACTCACGCAGCGCGCGGAACATCCGGTCGATCGCGGCCTGACGCGTCTCCGCGTGCACGATCAGCTTCGCGATCATGCTGTCGTAGTTCGGGGGCACCACGTACCCCGGCACCACGTGCGAATCGAGGCGCACACCCAAGCCGCCCGGCACCTGCCAGGTATCGATCTTGCCCGCCGACGGACGGAAGCCCTTCTCCCAGTCCTCCGCGTTGATGCGGCATTCGATCGCGTGCCCGCTCACCTTCACGTCTTCCTGCTTGAACGGGATCTTCTCCCCCGCCGCGACCATGATCGACATCTTCACGATGTCGACGCCGGTGATCATCTCCGTCACCGGGTGCTCCACCTGCACTCGGGTGTTCACCTCGAGCATGTAGAACTTCTGGTCCTCGTCCATCAGGAACTCGCACGTCGCGGCGCCCGAGTACTTCGCCGCCTTGATCAGGCGTGCCGCGGCCTCGCAGACTTCCTTCATCTTCGCGCGATCGATGTTCGGCCCGGGGGCTTCCTCGATGATCTTCTGATGGCGTCGCTGCATGGAGCAGTCGCGTTCCCATAGGTAGATGGCGTTGCCGTGCTTGTCGCCCAGGCACTGCACCTCGACGTGGCGTGCGTGCTCCAGGTACTTCTCGATGAAGACCGCGCCGTTGCCGAAGGCCGCCTGGGCCTCCTGGCTCGCGATGCGGAGCATGCTGCGGAGCGTGGCCTCGTTGTGGCACACCTTCATGCCGCGACCTCCGCCGCCCGCGCTCGCCTTGATGATCACGGGGTAGCCGATCTCACTCGCGACCCGCACAGCCTCTTCCTCGTCCTCGATCGCTTCCTTCGAGCCCGGGAAGACCGGCACGCCATTCGCCCGCGCGGTCTTCTTGCAGTCGACCTTGTCGCCGAGCATCTGCATGCTCTCGGGGCTCGGGCCGATGAACTCGATCTTGCAGTCGCGACACGCCTGGCTGAAGTCCGGCCGCTCGCTCAAGAAGCCGTACCCCGGGTGGATCGCATCAACGTCGGCGATCTCCGCCGCGGCGATGATCCTCGCGATGTTGAGGTAGCTCTCCTTCGCAGGACCGGGGCCGATGCAGATCGCACGGTCCGCCAGCTTCAGGTACGGCGCGTCCTTGTCGGCCGAGCTGTACACGCACACGGTCTCGATGCCCATTTCCTGGCAGGCCCGCATGATGCGGAGCGCGATCTCTCCGCGGTTGGCGATCAAAACTCGCTTGAACATTCGTCGCTCGCTCTCGATAGCTTGGCCACCGAACACCCGACGCGACCCGCGCGCCGCTGCGTCCGTTCTACCCGTGCACTGGATTCTTCGTCACGCCGTCTCACGCGGGGCGGATCGAGAACAGCTTCTGCCCGAACTCGACCGCCTGGCCCGTCTTCACGAGCACCTGCTCCACAACACCCGACTTCTCCGCCTTGATCTCGTTGAAGACCTTCATCGCTTCGATCAGACACACCACCGTGTCCGCCGTCACGCTCTGGCCGATCTTCACGAACGGGGCCGCGTCCGGGTTCGGTGCCAGATAGCACGTCCCCACCATCGGGCTGTCGATCGTTGCCTGCGGGCCCGCGGGAGTCGGCGCCACCGCCGGAGCCGCCGCCACCGGCGCGGCAACCGCCGCCATCTGGACCGGCGCTGCAACTACCGGCGCGCCGCACGCGCCCCGCTTCACATTCACCACATCCTCACCCTTCTCCAGATAGACCTCCGTGAGGTCGTTGTCCTTCATAAGGGCGATCAGTTCCTTCAACTTGCTGATGTCGATCATGGCTTCGTTCCCACGCCGCCTTCGCGACGGTGTTGAGTCTTGACACGCCGTGCGGGTGAGGTTCGGTCTTCACCCCGCCGAGGCGAGTCGCCATGATACCGCAGCGGCGCGCGAAAGAAAGTCCGCCCATGCGGACTCACCCGATCATTTTCCTAGCAAGCTCCCCCACCCCTCAGATCCGCACATCCAACCCCGACGCACCCGCCTTCGGCCCCCTCGCGCCGTACACCCGCGCGAACGCCGCCGCGTCCACCGCGCCGGCCGAAACCACACCCCACACCGGCCTCTGCACGCCCGCCGGAACGATCAACCCCCCGACCTGCCGCGCAGCCCGCGAAAGCGACGCCAAGTCCCGCGCAGTCCGGACCGTCACGTCCTCCGCCGGCGCCTCACACTCCAACAGCCCCTTCACCAGTTGCGGCATCCGCACCGCCTTCGAACGGCCCTCGCCGCTCCCGTCCCCCGTCGCAGCTCCCCCGCGAACGCCCGCCGTCAGTCGGATGATCGCGGCACGGAGAGCGGCTTCGTCGGTTCTTCGGATGTCCATCCCCCACCCCTTTCGAACCGTGTGCCGACCGCGAGGCGTCCCAGAATCCCGGCCCGCAATCGCACCCGACCCCCGCCAATCCCACCGTCCGTTCCGGATGTCGTTCCCACGCAACACGACCGCGCTGCTTTCCCACGACACGACCGGGCTACATTGCTCCTGACGTGCTTAGAACCTCCGACCTAGACTTCGATCTACCCCCCGAGCTGATCGCGATGACCCCCGCGGCTCGCCGCGCCGACGCGCGCCTGCTCGTCGTCCCCCGTTCGACGCCCGACCGCCGATCTCACCGTTCCGTCGCGGACCTGCCCTCGCTCCTTCGCGCGGGCGACCTGCTGATCGTGAACTCGACCCGCGTGATCCCCGCCCGCCTCGAGGGCCAACGCGCCGATACCGGCGGACGCGTGGAAGGGCTCTTCCTCAACGCCCGCGCCGACCGCTGGATCTGCATGCTCCGGGGCAAGAGCATGCGTGCGGGCATCGAAGTCCGTCTCCACGATCCCCAGGGCCGCCCCAGCGCAATCACCCTCCGCCTCGAGCACCGCGACGAGGAAGAGAACGCTTGGGTCGTACTCCCGCTCGACAACGGCACCCCCCCCACCGACACCCTCGCGTGCCTGCAGCGCGTCGGTCGGACCCCGCTCCCGCCCTACATCCTGAAGGCCCGCAAGGCCGCGGGGTTGGACCAGGATTCGCCTCAGGACCACGAGCGGTACCAGACGGTTTTCGCCGGTTCTCTGCAGTCCGGCGAGCCCGCCACGGGCGCGGTCGCCGCCCCCACCGCCGGATTACACCTCACGCCGCCCTTGATCGAGGCACTCCTCGCGATGGGCGTCGGCACGGCCGAGGTCGTTCTTCACGTCGGCGCAGGCACGTTCAAGCCCGTGGAAACCGAGTTCATCGAGCAGCACCGCATGCACGCCGAGTGGTGCCACCTCCCCGCGGCGACAGAAGCCCGCATCGCCGCCTGCCGTGCCGCGGGCGGCCGTGTGGTTTGCGTGGGGACAACCTCTGCACGAACGGTGGAGTCCTTCGCGCTCGCCCACGAGCGGGGCGAGCCCCCCGTGGGGTGGATGAGCACGCGACTGCTGATCTCTCCCGGGTACCGGTGGCGGTGGACGGACGGGCTGCTGACCAACTTCCACCTGCCGAAATCGACCCTCCTCGCCCTAGTCTCGTCGCTCTTTGACGGCGGCGTACCCGACCTGCTGGGGGTGTACGCGGAAGCCATCCGGGAGCGGTACCGGTTCTTCAGCTACGGCGACGCGATGATCATCCTCCCCTGATCGCTCGACGAAACGCGAGGAAACCCGCCAAAGACCACGCGGTTTTCCCCGCCGCCGCTACACTATGGCCAGAAGGCACCGGTGGCCGATATCTTGGGGCGCGGCAGGATGCCGCGACGCGACCGGTCGAGGACCTGAAAGGGAGTTCTGGTGCTTCTCTCCGAGTTGGTCAGGGTGATGGCAGCACGCACGGCCGCGACCGTCCGCGGTGGCACTCCCCCCGAACTCGTCCGCGTCTGCGACATCACCGAAGACAGCCGCACCGTGGTTCCCGGGTCCCTCTTCATCGCTCGGGGTGGCCTGAAGGCCGACGGCCGGAAGTTCGTCGCCGACGCGATCACCGGCGGCGCGGTCGCCGTCATGACCGACGACCCCTCGCTCACGATCGACGACCCACGCATCCCGCTCGTCGTCTGCCCCGACATCATGCTCGCAACCGCCGTCGGTGCCGAGGCGTTCTACGGCAACCCCTCCCGCGCCCTCGCCCTCTTCGGCGTCACCGGGACCAACGGCAAGTCCACCACCACCTATCTCGCCTGGAAGCTCCTCAACGCCCACGACCGCCGCTGCGGCCTCATCGGCACCGTCATCATCGACGACGGTCGCGAGGTCGCCCGCGCGATGATGACCACCCCTCCATCCATCGAACTCTCCCGCACCTTCGCCTCCATGGTCGAATGCGGCTGCGTCGCGGCATCGATGGAAGTCTCCAGCCACGCCCTCGACCAGCAGCGATGCGCCGCCTTCGCGTTCCGCGTCGGAGCCTTCACAAACCTCACCGGCGATCACCTCGACTACCACAAGACCATGGACAACTACGGCGGAGCAAAGGCCCGCCTCTTCGAGATGCTCCCCGCCGAGGGCCTCGCCGTCGTCAACGCCAACGACCCCGCCTCCGAGCGCATGGTCCGCGACTGCAAAGCACCCGTCCTCCGCTGCCGCCTCGGTCCCGGCCCCGTCGGCGAGCACGACGCCACCGTCGAAATCCTCTCCCGCTCGATGCGCGGCATGGGCCTGCGTCTCCGCGGCCCCTGGGGCGACCTCGAATCACACGTGGACCTCATCGGCGACTACAACGCCATGAACACGCTCCAGGCCGTCGCCGGTTGCTTCGCGCTCGGCCTGACCGGCGCCGACCTCCACGCCGCCCTCCCCTCGCTCGACGCGCCGCCCGGTCGCCTCCAGCGCGTGAGCGACGACGACAGCGACGTCACCGTCTTCGTCGACTACGCCCACACCGACGATGCGCTCGCCAACGTCCTTCAGGCCGTCGGCCGCGTCATCCCCGGCCGCACGCACGCGAGCGCGGCGGTGAAGGACGCCGCCGGCGCGGATCGCGCCCGCGAAGAGATCGGCCGCCTCTGGGTCGTCTTCGGCTGCGGCGGCGACAAGGACCGCACCAAGCGGCCCCGGATGGGCAAAGCCGCCGCGGAACTCGCCGATGTCGTGGTGGTCACGAGCGACAACCCTCGTTCGGAGCGCCCGGGGCAGATCATCGACGAAGTGCTCGGCGGCATCCCGCCCGCGCTGCGGTCGAAGGTCACGGTTCAGGCCGACCGCGGGCGTGCCATCGAGCACGCGATCCGAGAAGCGAGCCCGCGCGACGTCGTCGTGCTCGCCGGCAAGGGCCACGAAAACACACAGATTCTCTCCGACGGCAAGGGCGGACTGGTCACGATTAACTTCGACGACGCCGAGGTCGCGCGTCGCTGTCTCGCGGCACGCGACGGGGGTTCATGACGCATGGAGTTCTGGAGCAGCGACAATCTTCGTTCCGTCCTCGCAGGCCAGTGGCTGGTGCGCCCCAAGTCCAGCCTCACCCTGCTCGGCCTTACCACCGATACCCGGAAGATCGCCACCGGCAAGGCGTTCCTCGCCCTCAAGGGTGAACGCACCGACGGCCACAACCACCTCGCCGATGCCGCGAAAGCCGGCGCGAACGTCGTGATCGTGGACCGCGCCGAGGCCCCCGGGGGCGCATGGCCCGCCGGAGTCTCCGTGCTCAAGGTGCAGGACACCGGCGCGGCATTACTCCGCCTCGCCGCCGCCTACCGCCGTCAGTTCGAAGGCACCCGTGTGATCGCCGTCGCTGGCAGCAACGGCAAAACCACCACCGTGCGACTCATCGACGCCGTCCTCTCCTCCTCCCGTCGCGGCACCGCCTCGATCAAGAGCTTCAACAACGCCATCGGCGTGCCCCTCACGATCCTGGGTGCAAAGCCGACCGACCAGTACCTCATCTGCGAGGCCGGGACCAACGCCGCGGGCGAGCTCGAAGTCCTCGCGCAGACCATCGAGCCCGACATCGGCGTCATCACGAGCATCGGCCGTGAACACCTCGAGGGCTTCAAGGACGTCTCCGGTGTCCTCCGTGAAGAGGCGAGCCTGTTCAAGTACCTCAAGAACGGCGGCGTCGCGGTGCTCTGCGCCGATGCCCCCGGGCTCGTCGACGCGGTGAAGAGCTTCGCGGGACGGCTCCTCGGCGGCATCATCACCTTCGGGTTCCACCCCGCCGCCGACGTTCGCATCACCAAGTTCGAGACCTCGTTCGAGGGCGTCCGCTTCACGCTCCACGACCGATCGTCCTTCTTCGTGCCCCTCGTCGGGAAGCACAACGCATCGAACGCCGCCGCGGCGATCGCCGTCGGTCGCCGCCTAGGCCTGGCCAACGACGCCATCGAAGCTGCCCTCGCGAAGGCCACCGGCCCCGAGATGCGCCTCGAACGCCGCGAGATCGCCGGCGTCCGCTTCCTCAATGACGCGTACAACGCCAACCCCGAGTCCATGCTCGCCGCCGCCGAGGTCCTCGAGTCGGTCTCGCGTGAACTCAAGCCCCAACGCCGCGTCGTCGTCCTCGGCGACATGCTCGAACTCGGCGACGCCACCCGCGACTCGCATACCGAAGTCGCCCGCGTCTTCGGCGGCACGGCCCCCGATCTCGCCATCGTCGTCGGCCCCCACTTCTCCTCGAACATCGCTCTGTTCTCGGGCAAGACCACGGTTGTCGCGCTCCCGGATCTCTCCGACGGTCGAGACGCCACCGCCGCGGGCATGCTCGCCGCCGGCGATCTCGTACTCCTCAAGGGCTCGCGGGGCATCGGCCTCGAACGAGTCATCAAGGCCTTCGAAGCACCCCGCTAGACAACCCCCATGCTCTACCTGCTCCTCGAGAACCTCCGCAACTGGCTGATCGACGTCGGCGCCTACGCGCCCTTCCGCGTCCTGGAGCAACTCCAGTTCCGCGCGTCGCTCGCCGCCGCCATCGCCTTCGCCGTCGTCCTCATCTTCGGACGGCGCACCATCCGCTGGCTCACCCGCATGAAGATCGGCGACGCCGGCCTCTCCGACGCCGCGGCATTGCAGGGCCACGCCCAGTCCAAGGCCAACGTCCCCACCATGGGCGGCGTCCTCATCGTCGGCGCCATCCTCACCGGCACCCTCCTGCTCGCCGATCTCCGCGAGTTCTACGTGCAACTCGGCATGATCGTCGCGGCTTGGCTCTGCATCCTCGGCGGCTTCGACGACTGGCTCAAGCTCACCGCCAAGAGCCGCGGCACCGGCAGCCGCCAAGGCCTGTACGCCTGGGAGAAACTCATCTTCCAGCTCGGCCTGGGACTCCTCGTCGGCTGGTTCCTCTACCGCCAGGGACAGGGCGACCCGGAGACCGACGGCGCGAACCTCCGCCACGTCCTGAACCTCCCCTTCCAGAAAACCTACGACGGCGCAGGCCTCAACCCCTCGCTCATCTTCCTCCCCGCGGGAGCGTTCGTGATCCTCGCCATGCTCATGGTCACCGGCATGAGCAACGCCGCCAACATCACCGACGGCATGGACGGACTCGCCGCGGGTGTCTCGACCGCTGTGATGGTCGGCCTCTTCGTCCTCTCACTCATCGCCGGCAACCAGGGCATGGCCCAGTTCCTGCTGGTTCCGTACATCCCCGGCGCGGTAGAACTCGCGGTGCTCGCAGGCGCCACCGCCGGTGCCTGCCTCGGGTTCTTGTGGTGGAACTGCTCCCCCGCGCAGGTCTTCATGGGCGACACCGGATCCCTCGCGCTCGGTGGCATCGCGGGCTATATCGCGGTCGTCACCCGCCAGGAGATCGTGACCCTCCTCATGACCGGCGTCTTCCTCACCGAGATCGGCAGCGTCGTCCTTCAGGTCTCCTACTTCAAGCTCACCAAGGGCAAACGCATCTTCCGGTGCGCTCCCTTCCACCACCACCTGCACCTAGGCGGCTGGACCGAGCAACAGGTCGTCGCTCGCGCGTGGATCGTCACCATCATCCTCGTCGTGGTGGCACTCGCGCTCGTGAAGGTGCGGTAGCCCGTGAACTCCGTCGTCTGGTGGGAACCGTGGCAGGCGTCGCGCGAACGCTCGTTCCGCGAACTCCGTTCCACCTGGTTCAACTGGGCATTCTGGGCCCGCGTGCTCATCGTGACCACGCTCATCGCGGCCGGCGCGATCGTCGTCATCCTGATCGCGTACCCCGGCATCGCGCTCCCCTGGCGGCAGATCGCCGGCGTGCTCCTGACCACTCCACCCTTCCTCTTCATCGCCGGCAGCGCCCAAGTGCTCCTCCCCGTCCGCGTCGAGGTGCGCCGCGACCGCATCATGATCTCACAGGGCCAAAGCTCCTCGCCCCTGAAACCCGAGCGCATCCGCCGGGCGGAAATCTCAACCGACGACCGCGGCGACTGGCTCGACCTCGAGTACACGACGACGCGGGGCGTGCCCCGCACCAGGCGGGTTCTCCTGAGCGACCGTGTCGACCGCCAGACGCTCGCGGAACTGCTCGCCGACCTCAACCGCGCGGCATGACCTTCGCGTAGCATTCCCAAGCACGACGGAGCGACCGCGATGAACATGACGCCTCAGCCCTTCGAGTCACTCCTCCCCCAGCAGATCGCCGCCAAGGCCGAAGACGCCGGAGTCGCCAAGGCCGGGATGGACACCACCACCACGCTCATGCTCGCCATCCTCGCCGGCGCGTTCATCGGCCTGGGAGCCGCCTTCAGCACCGTCGCGAGCACCGGCGCCGCCTCGCTCCCATTCGGCGTGGGCCGCATCATCGCCGGCGCCACCTTCTCCCTCGGACTCATCCTCGTCGTCGTCGCGGGCGCCGAGCTCTTCACCGGTAACAACCTCCTCGTCATCGCCCACGCGAGCGGCAAGGTCTCGGCCTCCCGCGTGCTCCGCAACTGGGCACTCGTCTACGTGGGCAACTTCATCGGAGCGGTCGCGACTGCCGCGGGCATGTACGCCGCCGGGCTGCACACGATGGCCGGGGGCAAGGTCGGGGCACTTGCGCTCTCGATCGCGACGACCAAGTGTGGACTCACGTGGGACCAGGCGTTCATGCGCGGGGTGTACTGCAACGCGCTGGTCTGCCTGGCGGTGTGGCTGTGCATGTCGTGCCGCACGACGGGCGAGAAGATCATGGCGATCGCGATGCCGGTGACCGCCTTCGTCGCGTGCGGGTTCGAGCACTCCATCGCCAACATGTACTTCGTCCCCTTCGCGATTCTGACCAGGTCTCTCGCCGACCCCGCGCTATTCGGCGAGCTTCCGCGCGTTGCACTCGACCAACTCAACTGGTCCCGGTTCGCGGCGACACTCATCCCCGTGACATTCGGCAACGTCATCGGCGGTGGAGTCTTGGTCGGCGCGGTGTACTGGCTGGTGTGCTGCCGAGGCCGGGCGCGGACGAGCTGAGGCAGAGTGGACCCACCAAAAACAGACCACCCCGGCGAGACATCCGGGGTGGCCGGAACAACGAGTTGAAGAAGCGGGATCAGGCGCGACGGCGACGCGCGGCGAGGAGGCCTGCGCCGGCGAGCAGAACGCCCGCGCCGGGGGCGGGGACGTAGAACCCGCGGATTTCACCGCCGGGGAAGGCGGTGGTGTGGACGTTGAGGTACCCGCGGCTCTGCTCGAGGGACTGGATCAGGCGGTTCATGGCTCCGCTGACGGTGCCGCCGCTTGCGGTGATGAACGCGGCGTTGTACGACGAGGCGAGGGTGAGGTCCAAGGTGCGGTCGTAGGTGCCGAAGGTGTTGCCGTGGGGGAAGCTGGGGATGGAGGGGGTCGGGGTCATGACGCCCGCGGTGCCGGCGACGGGCAGGGCGGTGAGACCGTGAATGTGGCAGGCGGTGACGTTACCGGTGAGGCCGGAGAAAGACGCCTGAACGCGCATTGTGGCGAGGTCAAGGTCGATGGTCACGGTCGAGAAGCCGGTTCCGGGGGAGGTGTTGGGGGGAGCCTCGTTGGGGCCGCTGAGGGTGGTGGTGAACACCAGCTCATGGGCGGAGGCGACGGTGGCGAGGGCCGCGACAGCGGCGATGGCCAAGGACTTCAGCATGGTCGACATTGAATCTCTCCTTCTTGAGTCGCCGCGGGCGATCGCGACGACAGCTCCGGGAACGCACCAAAGCCCACGACCTCCCCGGCGGGCGTGCGCACCGCGAGCGGGACTCCGGTCGCGGCACTTCGCATGTCGGCCCCGAGCGGGGTTCTTGCAACAAACTCAGAGAACGTCAGATTTTCTTCCGACACGGCGAATGATCGTGCGGCGAGCCCACCGGGGTGGCGTGGGGCTGCGATCAGACGGAGCGTGGCGAGCCCCAAAGCGGATTGCATTCCACACTTTAACATCCGTTGTCCCACCTGTGGAAGAAGAGGATCACGTCGTCGCCATCGACGCCGCCCGAGTTGTCGATGTCCGCTTCAATCGAGTTCGGATCCCAGTCCGCGAAGAACGAGATGACATCGTCACCATCGACCGCGGCGTCATGGTTGTAATCCGCGAGGCAGTACTCGACCTGTCCGGCGACGATCTCGATTGAGCCGCATGCGCTCTGCACACGGCAGGAGTAGGTGCCGGCCTCTCCTTCCACAGACGGCGAGATGTACAACTCGCTTGTGGTCGGCGAGTTCGTGATGAAGTACCGCGGATCGGCGATGTCAACCGGCTGACCATTACGCAACCATGTGAAGGATGGTTGCTCGGCAAGCGGACGAACGCCAGCCACGAACAAGACGTTCGAACCGAGGGTGTAGCGGGGCTCTCCGAGGTCGATCTCGACCGGGCTGCAGGAGTAACTGAAGTTCAGATCGTCACCGAGCGTGGTCCAGCCATGCTGCGGGTAGCCCTCGGCAGCGGTCAGGCACCGGCCGCTCACGACGATCCGGTCGCCCTTCTGCACACCAGAGAACGAGAACTGGATCGGAGCGACCCACGTCCAGGGAAGACACGACCATGAAGAACAGTTCAAACGGAAGAACGTGGACGAATAGCGGGCGAGATCCACACCGCCGCGTGTGTGCGCGATCACCACTTCCATTGGGGCCCGGTTCAGTGCTTGGTCTCCGCCGCCGCTCCAGCCAACGGAGATGGTGCCGGACACGTGCAGAGGTTCCGGAAGATCGATGGGCGCTTCCCAGTGGACGACGGGAATGCGCCCCGCCGAGTCAACTCGATTGTCCGTCAAGCCGGATTGACCGATCGGCGGGTTCAGGTCGTTCCCCACCGCCCACGCCCCGCTCGAACCGTACCAACTCGGATCCCAGACCATTGGGGTGGCGGCTTCCAGGTACCAGGGATTTCCCGAATCTACGCGTCCGCCGAAGCTGTACAGGAAATGCCAGACCGGCACGCCAAGTTGATCGTCGTCGGGATTGCCGTGTGATGTACCCGCCGCGGAAGGTGGTGGAGTGGTCCAATCGGCGCTCCGCTTCCACTGGAAGGAATCGAGCGGATAGACGGCGAGGGTGGCTTGCCCGCTGTGGGACTGACCGCAGGAGTTGGAGGCGATGAGGACGTAGTGCCCGCTGTCGCCGGGCTTGGCGTTTGCGATGGAGAGTTGGGTGGTGGTGGCGCCGGAGATGACGGCTCCCTCGGGAGAAACACCGTCCATGACGGGGGTACCGTCGCGATGCCAGCGAAGCGATGCGGCGAAGGGGGCAAGGTCGGGGACGAGTTGCCCGGTGATCTCGAGCGACGCGGACTCTCCTTCCCGAACGGACACGAGGGGCTCGGTCGGAGCGGCAAAGACAACCGAAGGGCAGTTGTGGGTGAACGTCAGCGCGTCTGAGAAGTAGATGTACCACGGATGGTCGGCGGTGGGGCGGCCGCTGACCACGATCACGTCGCCCTGGTTTACAACGGGGACAATGACGTCCACCGGAATCGCGGCCTGCTGCTCCCCGATCGTGAAGGTCCGGCTGGTCAGGACCTCGGCGAGATCGCCGCGGCCCTGCGGGAGCCGCGCGATGACGGCTTCGTAGGGTTGAGCGTTGTTCACCCAGTTGACGGACCAGGACCCTTGGATGCGCAGCCCACCGGGGAGGGTGGCGGGGGCGATCCAGCGGATCACACCGGTACGGCTCGCGGAGACGTTGTTGAGGTTGTAGGTGGAACTCGGACCAATGGATGGCGAGTTGTCGTCGGCAAAAACCCATGAAGAGTTGCCAACCTGCCCGAACCAAGAGGGATCCCAGCGAAGGAGCGTCGGTTCATTGGCGTACCAGGGACTCGAGCCACCGAGCCCGCCGCCGGAGGTGTACGCGTACTGCCAGACGGGCTGGTCTTGCGAGTCCAGCCCGGGATTCCCGCAGCTTGTGTTGGCGTCGTAGTCGGGCCGGACAACCCAATCGGTCTGCCGGTTCCAGTTGAACCCGATTGGGTACGACGGGACTTTGGCGACCTTGAACTTGAGGTCATGGGACCAAACCGTCCACCACCCGTGATCGGCGAGAGAGCGCGTGGAGATGGTGATGACATCGCCGGCGTTGACGACCGGGAGGCGGAGGTGGACGGGTTGCTGGCGCTGATTCCAGATTGAACTCAGCGTGTCGCTGAAGAGCAGTTGCGCTCCCGTGGGCGAGCCACCGGGCGAACGAGCGATCGCGACCTGCTAGGTCACGGAGTTGTTCGTCCAGTCGCCGACGTAGTACCCGTCGATGAGCAAGCCGCCGGGCAGCGTCGCGGGGGCGATCCACCGGAGCGCAGCGACGCGCGGCGAGGAGGGCGCACCGGGGGTGAGGAACGACCCGCGCCCGACGGAGGGGGCGGTGTCGTTGGCAAAGACCCAGTTCGGGTTGGGAGTTCCGAACCAAAGGGGATCCCAGACAAGCCGAGATCCTGCACCGAGGTACCAGGGGTTCGCACCACCCAAGG
>JBEIUO010000461.1:0-3295 GCA_040374335.1 Phycisphaeraceae bacterium | reverse complement strand
TGGGTGACGCCCGAAGTGAAAGCCCCAAAGGTGTCGTTCCACACCTTCGACAGCGCGGCGGCCAAGACCAAAGTCAGCTACCACCTCTACACGCCCGCGGCGTACGACGCGGCGGAGAACAAGGAGCGGCGCGTTCCAGTCGTCTACTGGTTGCACGGTTCGGGTGGTGGTGCCGCGGGCATCGCCAAGGTTGCGGCCCACTTTGATGCGGCGATCCAGGCGGGCAAGACGCCGCCGTTTCTTGCTGTGTTTGTCAACGGACTTGTCGAGGGCATGTACGTCGACTGGAAAGACGGCACCGCGCCGCTGGAGACGGTGATCATCAAGGACCTCGTGCCGCACATCGACGGGGCGTACCGCACCATCGCGACACGCGAGGGGCGGATGCTCGACGGGTTCAGCATGGGCGGGTACGGCTCGGCTCGGCTGGGGTTCAAGTACCCGGAGATGTTCCGGGCCGTGTCGATCGTCGGCGCGGGGCCGATGCAAGCCGAGCTGATTCAGGCGCCGCGTGCGGGGCGCAAGCGGGCCGCGGAAGTACTCGCGAAGGTCTACGGCGACGATCAGGCGTACTTTCGCGCCGTCAGCCCGCGCGTGCTTGCCGAGCAGAACGCCGAAGCGATCACCAAGGGCTCGCTCGTCCGCATGGTCATCGGCGACAAAGACGAGACATTCGCCGCGAACAAGGAGTTCCACGAGCACCTTGAACGCCTGAAGATGCCGCACACGTGGACGGTGCTCCCCGGCATCGCCCACGACCCCATGGGCGTGCTCGGCGCGATGGGCGATGACAACTGGGCGTTCTATCGCGCGGCGTTCGTTCAAGAGGGCCGCGCCCCGGTCCCCCCGCGAGCATCCGAGCCTGCCAAGAGTCACGAAGAAATCGGCTGGGAAGCCATCGCCGAGAGCAACACGCTCACGATCGTCGCGACCGGTTGCCGTTTCACGGAAGGGCCGTTGTGGCGAGCGGACGGTACGTTGCTGTTCAGCGATATCCCGGCCAACACGGTGTACGTGATCAAGCCCGACGCGGCAAACACAACGCCCCAGGAACTCAGGAAGCCGAGCGGGAACACCAACGGCAACACGTTCGACTTGCGCGGCCGCATCCTCAGTGCCAATCACGACGGCACGCTCACGCGGCATGAACCCAACGGCGAGACCACCGTGCTCGCTTCCAAGTTCGAGAGCAAACGCCTGAACAGCCCGAACGACGTCGTCGTTCGCAGCGATGGAAAGATCTACTTCACCGACCCGACCTACGGCGTCAAGAAGGAAGATCGCCAACTCGATTTCAGCGGCGTTTATCGGCTTGATCTCGATTCGCCGGACGCATCGTCGGGCAAGTTGAGCGTGCTCACGAAAGAGTTCAAACTGCCCAACGGCCTGACGTTGTCTCCTGACGAGAAGAAGCTGTACGTGGGCGACTACGGCGCAAGGATTATCAAGGTGTATGATGTTGCCGCTGACGGTGGCGTGAGCGAAGGACGCTTGTTTGCCGACTTCTCAACAATGGAGGGGAGCGAAGGCCCGGACGGAATGAAGTGCGACACGCTCGGAAACCTCTGGACCACCGGTCCCGGCGGCGTCTTGGTTGTCTCGCCCGCCGGCGAGTTGCTTGGGCGTCTCGCGGTGCCGGGGGGAACATCAAACGTCGCGTTCGGGGAGAAGGACGGCCGCACACTCTTTATCACCGCTGGCGACAAGGTCTTCAGCGTGCGAACAAAGATTGAGGGCATCGTGCCCGCGCACCAGCGCCCGATGCCGGCACCGAAGTGACGCCGCTGGAAATGCTCGGCCCCTCGACCAAAGACATCTCGGCCGACGACCTGATGTGGGAGGTCTTCCAGCGGCACGCGCGGACGCCGGCGGTCGCGAAGCCGGAGGTCAAACCGCCGAGTCGATGACGCGGCTCGAGAGAAGATGCGGGTGAACACGGCGAACGGCGGCGTTCGATTACACGCTTGGTCTCACACGCCATCAACATCGCCGTCCTGATCTCTGAGCACTGATCTTCCTCGCCGCGCGTGCTGGCCGACCGGTCTGTGTAGATGGCGGCTCTGCCGAAGTGGCGTACAAACTCGGCTTGGTCGTCATGGTCAGGAACGTGAGCGCGGCGGCGTCAGCGGGGATTGATGAGGTTCATCCACATTTCGACCGCCGGCGCGCCCGCGGGCGTGCTGGCGTTGTTCGTCCCGCCTTGGTCTAAAGGAACATCCAGCGGTGGCAAGCTGCCTGCCCTCTGGACTTTCATGGTTTCACGCCCGGCAAAGACCACGTTGCTGGCTCCCAGAGGCGGATTCCCCCTACAAAAAGTTCTATTGGTGTCCTGTCACCCCGACCAAGGTGTGGTGGCATCGGCAAATGCCGAGGCCATCGGAAGTGACGGGTGAGTGTGGACCACGTCCTGCTACCCTGACCTGCGAACGCCCTCGGACGAAAGTCTGGGGGCGTGGTGCGATGATGAGTGGTGTGGCCGTAGAATGCTGGAGTCGCCGGACGAACGCATAGGCAGCCTCAAAGCAGGCGACCTGAGGTACATCCGAGAGCGAAGAAAAGAGGTCGGATGCCGTGCGCACCATTTTCATGTAGAGGTGAGCATGGTCCTAAGGGGCGTGTCAGAGATGGACGTAGTTCCTGGCTGGCATCAATCTCTGTGGGATTGGTGGAACGGACTGGAGACGACTGCCTGCGTAGTGTTGACCCATCCGGCGAAGATGTTGCTTCCGCGGCGGTATTGGTTCTGAGTGGCCCGCGTACCGCCGCGCCGGCATGAGAGCGAACAATGTCTGCTGGTGCGCCCGAGTTCCCCGACGGCAGACAACGCTCGCGGGCCAGTGCCCGACGATCACCGTTGTCGTCACACCGTACTCCGAGGAGCAGCTCGCGGTTGGAAGTCTTGGTCACGCTGGTGATAACCGTCGTGGTCCTCTACTTTGCCCGCGAGGTGTTGATCCCGCTCGCTCTTGCGATTCTTCTGAGTTTCGTTCTGTCGCCGTCGGTGAATCGGCTCGAAAAGCTCGGTCTGGGTCGGGTCTTATCGGTGCTGCTCACCACAACGCTGTCGCTGCTGGTCATCACGGCTCTGGGCTGGGTCATGGTCACGCAAGCCGTTGCCCTGGCCGAGAATCTGCCGCGCTACCGCGACAACATCCGCCAAAAGATCGGCTCGGTGCAGCCACAATCGGGTGGCGGTGTGGGCAAAGCAATCAACACGCTCAAGCAGATCGGTGAGGAGATGCTGCACGCGGACACGCCGCTTCCTGGCGAGACGGAGCCGGGGGCGCAGTTCCTC
>JBEIUO010000836.1:0-1299 GCA_040374335.1 Phycisphaeraceae bacterium | reverse complement strand
GTCTCTTCCCGGACCTCTCGCACGGCGGCCTGTTCTGGCGTCTCGCCAGGCTCGATGTGGCCTCCAGGAGAGTCCCACTCCCCCGGACGGTTCTGATCCGAGAAGCTCCGACGCAGCAGAAGCTGGGCCGGGCCGAGGCGCACGTCCACGATGGAGGCACGGTTGCGGGGGTTGCTCATGACGGGGAGCGTAGTCTCACCTGCGACCATCGAGAACCCGAGGTCTGCTACGACCAGTTCCTCATCCCCTCCCGTCCAGGAGGACGGCCGCATGAAGAGGTTGCCGGTGTGGATGTCGAAGTTGCGGATGCCTCCGTACCGGCCGATCTCCAGACCCGTGAAGAAGGCCGAGATGACCCGTTGCTTCTCGAGAGGCAGGGCGTGGAACGCCCGCGAGAAGTGACCGTGGCCTTCGTTCTCGGCCCGCCAGATCTCATAGTGTTCGCCCCAGGAGCCTCCCGCCCCCTCGGCGTAGTTGAAGTACATCGGGTTGTCTTCGACGAAGTCCTTCAGCCACCCGCCCAGAGGCTCGAGCTTCTCTCGAACGATGACCCCGATGTAGCGATCATAGGGCGTGAAGTAGGCCCCGAAGCACAGCGGGAAGCATGTCGGACGACGCGGCCCCCAGTCCATCTCCATCAGGCGGCGGTAGGCGAGCACCTCTGTCGGGTCAGTGGTCAGCTTCAGCACAGCCTGAATGGGCTCGCTTCCGCGGGGCTTGCCCCACTCACCTCCGAGGACGTCGTAGATGACGCCCTGCGTGCCCGTGCCCACCTGCGGGCCAAGAGCCATTCCGTTGGCCGCGAGGCGAGCACGAACCATCTCGAGTGCGTCCCCGAACTGGGGATCTACCCGAGGGAGGAACTTCGCGATCCCCGCGCTCTCTCGCGCGTGCCTGTCTCGGATGGCGTAGGGCCGAAAGTTGGGCTCTACTGCCCCATCGTCAGGGTGGATGCGGCCGCGGCGTGACTCACGAATGAAGTCATCGAATGGACCCTTCTTCGTGGTCACGCATGCCTCCTCTAACGACGGCCCAGGGCGCCCAAAGCTGCCATACCGGACATGGGGGCGCCGCCCTTCTTAGCAGGAGACGCAGCGCGTTCCGCTGCCTTCTCGGCAGCGAACTCCTCGATGTACTTCTTCCCCTCCTCGTGGATCTTGTCGATTTCGAACGGATCCACGGTACCGAAGAGACACAGGAGAGCAGCGTCAAGGAAGTTTGCGATGCGCCCCTTCGCTTCGCGGAGCCGGGCCTGAGAGAGTCCAGCATGACCCGAAGTTTCGGCTTCGATCACGAGGC
>JBEIUO010000539.1:0-2902 GCA_040374335.1 Phycisphaeraceae bacterium | reverse complement strand
CGGTGGTCGCGGCCCGCGACGCGAGCCTCCTCGCCGATCGTTCCTCGCTCCTTGGCGTTGAGTGCGATCTGCTGACTCCCACGCAACTGATCGCTCGGGCACCCGGTGTGAATCCCGACGGTCTCCATGGCGGGCTCTTCACGCCGCACGAGGCAGGCATCTCCCCCCCGGACGCACTCCCGCAGCTCGCAACGTGGCTGGAATGTCGCTACGACGTTGCGATACGCTGGCGCTGCGTTGCCGTGGGCGTGGGCAGCGGTTCCGTAGCCCTCGCCGACGGCACTGTGATCGCCTGCGATCGAGTACTGGTATGCGGTGGGAGCGATCTGGACTCCCTCTTTCCGTGCGAGCTTCGCGCGATGGGGCTGCGGCAGTGCCGCCTGCACATGATGTCCACCGCACCCCAACCCGATGGCTTTCGCATCGGCCCGCACCTCGCGAGCGGCCTCTCCCTCCGGCACTATCCGCTCTTCAACGATTGCCCCACGCTGCCTTCGCTGCGTGCACGCGTCGCGGCCACGGCTCCCGAACTCGACCGATTCGGGATCCACGCCATGGCGTCTCAGAATCAGAGTGGCGAGGTTCTCCTCGGCGACTCCCATCAGTACGACGACGAGATCGGTCTCTTCAACGCCGCGGACATCGATCGGTTGCTTGAGCGCGAGCTTAAGCGGGTCTTCCGCTTGCCCGACTGGACAGCCCGGTATCACTGGACCGGCTGCTACGCAAAACACCCAACGCTTCCCTACGTCGTGGCCTCGCCACTCCGCCACGTTCATCTCCTCACCGGCTTCGGTGGCGGGGGCATGTCCCTTGCCTTCGCTGCGGCAGAACGGGAATGGCAGGCGGAGCTTGAGTAACGAGCGCCTTCGTGCGGCATCCGTCTTCCTGGTGGTGACGTTCCTGTCCGCCCTTTGCAGCGGTCATCCCAAACCCGGCGCGCACGCGGACATTCGCATTCGGGTCGACGACGACGCGGTGCACATCAGCATCCTCATGAACTGCCTCTTCGCGGACCAGATCGTGAAGGTCTCCCGAGCCGACCCCCTACGCGTTTCAGCGTCCGAGGCTGCCGCGTACCGCGACGCCCTGCGCGAGTACTTCGGTGGACCTCGCACCGGTCCGCTCACCTCGCTCTACGACCGTGGTAACGTGGTGCGCATTGATGGAGTCGTCGTCCCGCCGGTGCTCGAATCGGTCGAGCCGATCCACCCTGAACCGGAAACCAGGCCGGGTTTCATTCAGAATCCGGTCCTGCTCCTCCCTCAACTTCATGTCGAGATCGTCTACTCCTGCAAGTCCAAGCCCCGCAGCGTCGCCTTCGTGTGGGGCTCGTACCCGCGAGATTTTGCGGCAGCCGATCGGGATACCGCCCCACTCTCGACCGTCGAAGCCGTTCTGCTCGCGTCCGGCCGTCTCGACCTTCTCGCTTTCACGCGTGACGAACCCGAGTACGTCTGGCACGCGGTGCCCGATGCTACCACGGGTCCCATTGTGCCAGTACCCTCCGCTGACGCCAGTCGCACCACCCGCCTGCTCGCGTGGTGTCTGCCAGCGATCGCCGGTTGGGTCCTCTTCGCCGCACTGAGCACGAAGTCACCACACTCCCGTAGAAGAACAGTGCTCGCGGGAGTAATCGCGGGAGGGTGGTGCGGCGTCGCCGGTGCGGTACTGCTCCGGGTCCCGCAGACACCCGAACTCAGCGACGAGGAACTTCTCGCGGTGTTTCGCCCGCTTCACGCCAACATCTACCGTGCCTTCGACTACGCCACCGACAACGAGATCTATGACGTACTCGCCCAGAGCATCGATGGGCCACTTCTCGACCAAGTCTTCGGCGACACCTACCGAAGCCTCGTCCTGCAGGAAGAGGGAGGTGCCCTATGCCGTGTCAAGACGCTGCAGGTATTGAGCGCTGACGTCCTGCATGACCGCCGGCCCCAGCATGTCGTGCGATGCAACTGGGAGGTCGAAGGCGTGGTGTACCACTGGGGCCATTCGCACACAAGGACAAACGCGTACACCGCCGAGTACGACCTGGGCCCGCGGCCAGCCGGATGGCGCATCGTCGCCGTCCGACCGCTGCACCAGGAGCACGTCATGCCCGCTGAGCAAGCCAACTCTCCCGCGGCGGCACGCACGGCCGATCCCCCCCCCACCTCCACGTGGAAACCGGATCGGTGATCAAGGTGCGCGATGCCAGCTTCGGCTACGCAGACGGCGACTCCCACGTCGCTCTTCACGTGCGCCACTTCAATCTGGCACCGGGGGGAACACGTTGCGATAACTGGTTCAAGCGGCAGCGGCAAGACCACGCTGCTGCATCTGATCGCGGGGCTTCACCGCCCAGCCTCGGGAATCGTTGAGGTGCTGGACCGTCGCCTCGCCGAGCTGCCAGACTCCGCACGAAGACACCTGCGTCGCACCTCCATCGGGATGGTGTTCCAGGAGTTCGAACTGCTCGCGTACCTGACGGTGCGCGAGAACATATTGCTTCCATTGACACTCAGCTCAGCACGACCGAGCACGCTCCAGTCAGCTCGCGTGGCTGAACTCGCTGAACGGGCCGGTCTCGGCAGGTACTTGAACAAGAAGCCAGACGCCCTCTCTCAGGGGGAGCGCCAGCGCGTAGGCATCTGCCGCGCATTGCTGCACGAACCATCGCTCGTGCTCTGCGACGAACCGACGGGGAACCTCGACCCCGCGTCGACCACACGCATGACAGCGTTGCTGTGCGCAGAGGCTCGGCGACTCAACGCGGGGTTGGTCATGGTCTCGCATAACCACTCCCAACTCGGCGGGTTCGATCGCACCGTAGATATGTCCGCGTTCTCCACCATCACAGGAGGGGCGCTGTGAACGGAGCCCTTCGCCTCGGGCTCGCGCACGCCCGTCACCATCG
>JBEIUO010000801.1:0-1655 GCA_040374335.1 Phycisphaeraceae bacterium | reverse complement strand
CAGCTTCGCCATCTCCGCCGGCTCGAGGAGTACATACGCCTGCTTGGTCTGGCAGCATCCGCCGCCCCCACCGCTCCCACAACCGCCGCCGCCGCAGCACCCGCCCGCCTTTGCTTCGCCCTTTTCCTGGCAGCACCCGCCCTCGGATTGGTTGTGCGCGTCGTGCCCGTCATGATCTTGAGAACAGCAGTTGTGGCCCATGCGGAATACTAGGACAGACTCCCCCCGACTCCATTGACGCCCCGAACAAACTCCGGTAGTCTGCTCCTGCGAGGGACCTTCGTCCAGGACACAGGGTCCACCATGAGCAAACCGCGCAGCCACTCCGCCTTCACCCTCATCGAGCTCCTCGTCGTCATCGCGATCATCGCGCTGCTCATCTCCCTCCTCCTCCCCGCCCTCAAACAGGCACGCGAGGCCGGACGCACCACCGTCTGCCTCGCCAACCAGAAGACCCTCTCCCTCGCCTACACCGCCTATGCCACCGACTTCCGCGACCGCATCGTCCACGCCTACACCGACGTCCAGCAGTGGCCCGGCAGTTGGGTCGACTACCCCCGCGACAACTTCGGCAACCCCATGAACGACGCCGTGCTTCGAGCACTCACCAACGTCAACGCCCAGATCCTCGCCGCGCAGCGCGGCACTCTTTTCCCGTACGCCAACACACACCCCTCCTACCACTGCCCCTCGGACGTGCGCGACAAGGTCCGCCGCCAGCAGAACTTTGCCTACGCGTACGTCACCTACTCCGTTCCCAACTACCTCAACGGTGATCCCGCCTACGAACTCCAGACCGTCGGCGCACCCCGCCCGCCCGTCAAGAAGATCTCCGACCTCTTCCGCCCCTCGGACAGCTTCGTCTTCATCGAAGAGTCCGACCCTCGGGGGCTCAACATCCACTCGTGGGTCCTGTACTACAACCAGCAGCGCTGGATCGACCCGCTCACCGTTTGGCACTCGGAGCAGAGCACCATCGGCTTCGCCGACGGCCACGCTTCCCTGCACCGCTGGGAGGACAAACGCACCGTCTTCATGAGCCGCGACCAGCAGTTCGACCAACCCGCGACCAACAACGCGGACTGGCAGTACCTGAAGGACCGCTGGGGCAGCTTGCGGTAGCGCAGGGCTGATCGGCGACCCACTGAAAACCTCGCGCGGCACCGGAAGCAACTAGCCCGCCCCTCCCCACCCCAAGAAACACAAAAGGAGCCCCCGTCTCCGGAGGCTCCTTCCTATTTGCTGCTTTTCGCTTTATCGCTTCGCCCGTTTCCGCCGCCGTCGCGGCGGCGGCCTCAGCACCCCGCGTCCCAGTTCCCGAAGAACCCGATCACGTCGTCTCCGTCCACCCCGCCATCGTCATTGAAGTCCGCGTCCATCACGCCAGCGTCCCAGTCCGCGAAGAACGCGATCACGTCGTCACCGTCCACGCCACCGTCATTGTTGTAGTCGGCCGGGCACGAAGGAGTGAAGTTGATGTTCAGCGTGCCCGTACCGCGGTTCTGCAGGTACCCGCCCACGCGGATGTAGTAGTTCCATCCCGCCGTCACCGGCACCAGGTTCATCGCCGACTGGAAGCCACACGCGTCGTCGTTGCACGTCACGTACGTCGAACGGCAGTCGCACGGAGCATTGATGTACATCGCCAACTTCGT
>JBEIUO010000013.1:0-12682 GCA_040374335.1 Phycisphaeraceae bacterium | reverse complement strand
GGGGGGGGGCGGGAAGGCCGAGTTCACGGCGGACGATGTTGGTTCCCTGGGCGATGGAGACGCTCTTGAAGAAGGCGATGTCGCGGTTGCAGCCTTGGCGGCCGAAACCGCAATCGGTGGAGATGATGAGGCGTTCGGCGGGTATGTGGCGGAGGGCGAGGCGGATGGAGTCGGCGACTTCTTCGGGGGTTTCAACCTGAAGGCGGCGGTGGGAGACCACGCCGACGCAGACTTTCTTCCCGGAGTGTTTCATGTAGGGCGCGAGAAGTTCGATCTCGCGCATGTTGCGGTCTTTGGTTTCGATGGTCCAGACGTCGCCGCGGGCCTGGGACATGTACATGTCGAGTGACGCGGCGTAGCTGTCGTTATCAATGACGCGCTGCATGTTGGGGTTACCCCAGCAGGTGTGGATCCAGATTTCGACGTCGTCGAGGCCCTGCACTTCGCGGTTGTAGCAGTCGAGGTAGAACTTCACTTCGTCGTGCTCTTTGCCGTAGGTGTTGGCCATGAAATGGAAGCAGGGTTCTTCGATCTGGATCGAGCGGCAGCCTGCGTCGCGGAGCGCGAGGAGTTCGGTGTTCATGGCGACGGCCATGTCCCAGAGGACTTCGCGTTTGTCCTTGTACTTGGGGGTGTGGATGTCGAGGAAGAGCCCCATGACCTGGGAGCAGCAGGTGCCGAAGCGAACGGGCTTGGAGGTGCGGGTCTGCGCGAGGCGCCAGATCTTGGGGTAGTCGAGGGGTCGGTGTTCGATCTTGTCGAAGACGCGGGGCCAGCGCCAGCCGGTGTAGATTTCGTTGAGCATGGTGCCGGGCGGGTATTTGAGCCACGGGGAGCGCGTGGCCCAGGACTGGAGGTGGTCGCCTTCGAAGCCTGCCCAGCGCTGGAGCGGGTAGTGGTGCCACGAGCGGCCGGCGTAGTCCTCGTCGCAGTGGAGGTCGCCGTGCGTGACGATGTCGAGGCCGGCGCGTTCCTGGTCGCTGACGAGGGTGGCCATGGCGTCTTGGAACTTCTCGCGGAAGCGGACATCCATCATGCATGTGTCGAGGGAGCGGCCCCACATGCTCTCGTCCATCCACTTCGGGCGAGGCCAGGAACCGGTGATGGTGGCGGGGAGAACCTGGTCTTTGGTGATGGTGAACATGGTGGGTGGTTCCGATTGGGTGCGAGGGGCGAGTGTACATCAGCCGCGGAGGGTCGGTGGGACCGGTCGATCGTGGGCTGGGGCGTGAACGACCGGGGGCGTGGTGCGTTGTGGTATGCTGAGGTAGCACTTTCGCGCCGGGAGCAGCTCTAGATGGAACGAAGTACGAGAGTTCTCTCTTTCCTTTTGCTCGGATGCGTTGCGGCGGTGGCGGGCTTGGGTGGGCGGGCCGAACCAGCGGACGCGATGGCGGGTGCGGCGGGTGCGTTTCTCGAGTCGCTGACGCCGGAGCTGCGTGCGAAGGCGGCGTTGGGGTTTGAAGACCGCGCGAGGGAAGACTGGCATTATGTGCCGCGGCAGGGCGCTGGGGTCGAGTTTTCGGAGATGAGCAGCGTGCAGAAGCAGCGTGCGCGGGAGTTGCTGCGTGCGGCGCTTTCGTCGCGTGGAATGGGGAAGGTTGAGGAGATCATGCTGCTTGATGCGGTGCTGCGGGAGATGGAGAAGGGATCGGGGCGGCGGCGGGATCCGCTGGCGTACTCGGTGGCGGTTTTCGGGACGCCGGGGCGCGGGCCGTGGGGGTGGAAACTGGAGGGGCACCACATATCGCTGAACTTCACGGGCGTGGAGAAGGGAGTCGCGGTGACACCGGGCTTTCTGGGGGCGAATCCCGCGGAGGTGCGTGAGGGGGATCGCGCGGGGGTGCGGGTGCTCGCGGCGGAGGAGGACATCGCGAGGGAGTTGCTTGCGTCGCTGACGCCTGAGCAGAAGCGGGGGGCGATCGTTGGAACGGTTGCGCCGTCGGATCTCTTGGGGGTCCCGGGGCGTTCGCGTGCGGAGGTGGATGCGAGTGGGCTGGCGGTATCGGCGATGAGTGAGTCGCAGCGGAGAATGGTGGTGCAGTTGATCCGGGAGTACGCGGAGAACCTGCGGCACGAGCTTGCGGCGGCGGAATGGCGGCGGATCGAGGACGCGGGAGTGGAGCGGATCCGGTTCGCGTGGATGGGTGGGGAGTCGCGCGGAGAGGGGCACTACTACCGGTTGAGCGGGCCGACGTTTGTCATCGAGTACGACAACACGCAGAACAACGCGAATCACGTGCACACGGTGTGGCGGGACCGGGAGCGTGATTTTGGTCGCGATCTGCTTCGCGAACACCACGAGCACGATCACGAGAAGAAGTGAACGCGTTACTTGGCGGGGGCAGCGCGGTGTTCGCGGAGAACCCATCGCTCGAACCAGAGCGTCGTGAAAGGCGGGACCGCGGCGACGAGTCCGATGAGCATGACACCGGGGCTTTTCTTAAGGTGGGTCATGGCGTCGAGTGTGCAGACGATGTAGGCGACGAAGAGTGCGCCGTGGATCGGGCCCATGATTTTGACGCCAATGGGGTCGTGCACAACGACGTACTTGAAGAACATGCCGATGAGCAGACCGAGCCATGAGAGGGCTTCGGCGATGGCAACGATGCGGAATCGGCCGACGGGTGATCTGAGCAACTGTGTCATCGGCGAAGGGTAGACGCGGTACGGGATGCGGCTGCACGGGCTGCGAGGGTCCAACGGTCAGCTCCGACGAATCGGACGTACCTATCCAGAGCGGGTCCGAGGAGCTTCCACCCCGCTTTGGCGGTCGTGCCCGGTTCCCACCAGACTCCCTTGATGACGAGGATCGATGCGGATCGATCTGCGGCGACGTCGACCCGAGCGATGATGCGATCGCCCGCGAGCACGGGGAGAACGTAGTAGCCGTACGTGCGAAGGCGCTCGGGGACGAAGGCCTCGAAACGGTAGTCGAAGTTGAAGAGGCGAAGGGCCCGGGCGCGGTCGCGCAGGATCGGATCGAAGGGACTGAGGAGGCGTGCGATCGGAGGAGCGTCGGGGCTTTGCTCGAGAACGGCGCGCCAATCGGGACGGGCGACACCTGGCTTAGCGGCGCGGTCGGACTCGATGACAACGGATTCGAGTGTGCCAGCTTCGACGGCTTGGGCGCACCAGCGGCGGGCGTCGGCGATCGGCACCGCGTTCCAGAACTTCGCGATCTCCGTGGGGGTGGCGGCGCCGAGTCGCTCGATGGCGGTGGTGCACGCCCACGCAAGGTGGTCGGTGGCGTCGCTCGCGGGGCGGGCGGAGATTTCCGGCATCGCGCGCGGGGTGAGGTCGTAGACCTTCTGGAAGCCCTCGCGACGAACGATGGTGAGTTCGCCGCGGCGCCAGAGGTACTCGAGGGCGGCCTTCGCTGGCTTCCATTCCCACCAGCCGCCGGACTTCGCGCCGGAGGGGTGTTCGAAGTGCCGGGCCATGAGCGGGCCACGGGCTTCGATTTCGCGTTTGACGGAGGCGAGGAGGGCTTCACGGTCGCGGCCGAGTTGACCGTCGAACCACGCGGACCACGAGACACGGTCAAAGCGGTGGCGCCAGTGCGGGAAGTGCTCGATGGGGATCACGGAGGCGTCGTGCGTCCAGTGTTCGAAAACGCTGAAGTCCTTCTGAAGGGCGTCGAGATGTGCGGGCCGGTAGGCGTGGTCGCGGGTCCAGAGGATGTGGTGGTGCGCACGTTCGACAACGTTGATGCTGTCGACCTGAACGAAGCCGAGTTCGCGGATGGCGTCGAGGGCGTGGCGGGGTTGAGAGCGTGCGCGGCGGGCTGGGTCGCGGAGAAGCCCGTGGCCGGCGAGGAGGAGCGTGCGTGCCTGGTCGCGGGTGATGGTCGGAGGCGGGGCGTGCCCGGGCCGAGTGTTCGGGGAGCCGCGACCGGCGGCGTTCACAGGTGGCGCTCCGCGGCTTCGACGACGTTGAGGAGCAGCATGGAGACGGTCATGGGTCCGACGCCGCCGGGAACGGGGCTGAGGGCGCCGGCTACTTGTTTCACGCTTTCGAAGTCGACGTCGCCGACGGTGCGGGTCTTGCCGTCGGGCCCGGTGACGCGGTTGACACCGACGTCGATGACGACGGCGCCGGGTTTGACCATGTCGGCCTTGATGAGGCCTGGGACTCCGGCGGCGGCGACGAGGATGTCGGCGCGGCGGGTGAGTTCCTTGATCTCGGGGGAGTACTTGTTGCAGCTCACAACGGTGGCGTCCTGTCGCATGAGCAGGACGGCGATGGGCTTGCCGACGACATCGCCCGCGCCGACGACGACAGCGAGCTTACCTCGGAGGAAGGGCTCGACGCGCTGGCCGGGGACATCGGCGATGCCGTAGTAGTTTTGGAGCATCTTGAGCACGGCGAGGCCGGTGCAGGGGGCGAGCGATGAGCGGCCGTAGACGACGTTGCCGATGTTCGCGGGATTCACGCCTTCGACGTCTTTCTCGGCGGTGATGAGGCGTTGGACGAGGTAGGGATCGACGCCCTCGGGCATGGGGAGGTGTGCCATGATGGCGGTGACGTCATCCTGCGAGGAGAGGAGGAGAACGCGGCCGGCGATATCGTCGAAGATGGCTTCGTGGTCGAGGCGGTGGAGTTTGTAGTCGATCCCGAGCATCTCGCAGGTGCGGGCCTGGTTGTCGGCATAGACCTTGGCGGCATTGTCGCCCCATTCGACGAGGATTGCGTCGAGACGGACGCGCCCGCCGCGAGCGCGAACCGCGGCAACTCGTTGCTTGATGGACTCGCGGTAGACTTTGGCGAGCTGCACTCCGTCGATAATCGTGGCTGTCATGGGGCAAGCGTAGCTCCGCTGCAACACTTTCCGCAACGCGGCGTACGAGAGGGAGAAGAGTCTCAAAAGGGAGAACCCATGCGCACGAACGCTCTCGTCTTTGCAATGACGGCCGGACTCTTGGTGTACCAGCCCGGGGCGCACGCGCAGATGGTGGATGCGGCGGCGGCGGCGGGACGGGTCGAGGAAGTTGGCGCGAAGTTTGACCGGCACATTCTCGGCGAGCACCTTGGTCAGTTCTGGGGGCAGGTTCTGGTTGCGAGGCGTGGGGAGGTGATCTTTGCGAAGGGGTACGGGGTGGCGGATGGGTCGCTGCGGCCGGTGGATGACCGAACGATCATGGATGTCGGGTCGATCGCGAAGCAGTTCACCGCGGCGGCGATTCTCAGGCTCGAGATGGAAGGGAAGCTGTCGACGGATGACCCGGTGGCGAAGCACTTTCCGAGTGCGGGCGGCGCTGCGGATCGGGTGACGCTGTACCAGTTGCTGACGCACACATCGGGGCTTTCCGATCGAGCGGGAGCGATTCAGGCGTTGTCGTTCCCGGATCGCGACAAGGCTGTGGAGTTGGCGATGGGGTCGGTGCTTGCACGCGAGCCGGGCGAGGCCTTTGAGTATTGCAACGGTGGGTATGTGGTCTTGGGTGCGGTGGTTGAGCGGGCGTCGGGGCGGCCGTTCGAGGAGTTTTTGCGTGAGACGCTGTTCGTTCCGGCGGGGATGCGGTCGACGGGCTTTCTGGATGGCGTGAGCATCGATTTGAGCAACGCCGGAGCACGCGTGGTCGAACGGGGTGGACGCAAGGCGCGGCAACTGGGGATTCTGCAGGATGGCTGGGGTTGGGGGTTCAAGGGGGTGCGGCGGCGTGCTGACGAACGTGCACGACTTGCTGGCCTGGGATCGGGCGCTGCGAGGGGACCTGATACTCGACGCGGTTGCACGCGCGAAACTGTACAGAGTGGACAAGGGCGACTACGCGCTCGGCTGGTTTGTCGAGCGGACTCCGGAGGGGAAGCGCGTGCATCACTCGGGTGGCACCCGGGGGTTCCGGGCCGAGTTCTCGCGAGACCTTGAGGAGGACGTCGTCGTGGCGGTGATCACGAACGAGCGGAACGATCCGGTTGGCCTCGCGAAAGAACTGCGAGCACTACTCGCCGGACGGGCCGCTGCGCCCGCGACCACGATCAACCTGCGTGGCTTGGATGCATCGAGCAGCGGGATGGCCGAGATCAAGGGGAGTGCGGCGGTCGTGGTCGCGAAGGACGGCACGGGCGTGAAGCTGAGGGTGCTGCGTGGGGATGCGTCGGGCGATGCGGTCGTGGAGTCGGTCGTGCAGCGGGAGACAGCGATGATGCTCGCGCACGAGCTTCCGATCGCGGTGAAGTGGGGTGAGAAGTCGCGGAAGGGGCCGGTGGCGAAGGGCATTGACTTGGTTGTCGCGACGAGCCCGTATTCGAAGAACGCGGGCGGCCTCTTCGAAGTGCCGGGGGATGCGGGGTGGATGCCGTACCCGTCGTACCGGAGCAGCGAGGGCGAGGACCCGCGACCGACGCTTGTGCTTGTGGACGAGAGCGAGGGCTTTTGGCCGGTGATTCTCAAGATGGACCCGGATGCGGCGTTGGATCTGGCGGCGCGGATCGAGGCGGCACTGAAATGAACAACGAACAACCCCCGGCGGAGGACCAGGGGTTGCGTGTGTGTGGCGTGGAGGCGTGGAACTCAGCAGCCGCCTGCGTCCCACTGTTCGAAGAAGAGGATCACGTCGTCGCCGTCGATACCGCCGTCGTTGGTGACGTCGGCGCACCCGGTGCCGCCGTCCCAGTCGCCGAAGAAGGCGATGACATCGTCGCCGTCGATGCCACCGTCGCTGGTGTAGTCGGCCGCGCAGGCGGGGCAGTCGCTGCCTGTGCCCCAGTAGCCGCCGGTCAAGGTGTAGACACCGAAGACAACGGGGCTGGTGGCGTCGGCCTGGCCGATGGTGGCCGAGAGTTGGAAAGCGCCGTTGCTGGCCGTGGTGCTGCCGCCGTCGACGGTCCAACTGGTGATCCGGATCTGAGCGCCAGCGGTGGCGGCGAGCGAGGCGATCAGAGTCGTTGCGATTGTGATGTGCTTGTCCATCGGGATGTCCTTTCGTGCCGGTGCGAGCGGCGGATCAGTTACGGATCAGTTCAAACTCGGCGAAGATCGCGTCGTGGTCCGAGAGGACCCGGGTGGTTGTGCTGCAGGTGAAGCAGTTCTCCGGGGCCCAACCCTCGCCCGAGATCGCTGTAGCGGCGAGGGGGCGGTGCTTGTCGTAGGACTTGGGAACGACCTTGACGGTGCCGTCGCGGCTGTGGTTGTAGAAGATGAAGTCGATGCGGCCTGCGCCTGCGCCCGCTCCGTAGAAGTACGTGTGAAGGGCGTTGTCTCCGCAGGAGGTGCAGGTGAGGTGATCCCTGCCGCAGGGTCCGAGGTTCGGTGCGACGTCGCCGAAACGCGAGGTTTCTGCAACGGTTGTGATGAAGCCCATCGTGCTGCGGAACGTCGGATGCTCGGACCCGCCCGCGGCGATGTTGAAGTCACCCATCACGATCACCGCGTGCGACGGGTTTGCGATCCGATAGCCCCAGATCGCCTGCGCCATCTGGAGGAGCTGAGAGGCTCGGGTGTCGGCGTTGTCGGTTCCGTCGCCGGACTGGGCGTGGGTGTTGAAGATACCGATGGAGATCCCGTCCTTGACGATGGTGGTCTGGATCCACCCCTTGCTGGCGTTGGCGTCGTCGCCGCGTTCGTCCTCGAAGAAGAACTGATTGAAGGAGGCCATCGGAAGGTTGCTGAGGTACATGAGGCCGGAGTCGAGGGTGCTGGCGCCCTCGTTGTCGTCACCCCGAGCGAGGAAGAGGTACCCGGCGTTCACGTAGACGAGCGAAGCTTCGGTTCCGGACCAGACCTCCTGGAGGCCAACGAAATCGAGGTTTCCGGCGATGCGCTGACCGTTGAAGTAGTCACCGATGGCGTCGGCGCGGGCTTCGTCCTGCCAGACGGGGAGGGGCCAACTGCCGAAGAGGTGAAGGTTCCACGACATGACCTTGAGCGAAGTGGATTGCGATCCGGTCTGGCCGATGATCGCGGAGCCTGTACCGGTCTTCGTCAGAACGAATGGCTGGGTCAGCGTGATCGTCTCACGGTAGATGCCCGGCGCGAACTGGAGGGTGACCCCCGGAGCGCAGGTCGCGGCGGTGAGGTTGCTGAAGGGGTCACCCCAGATCGCGTACGGATCGAACGCGATTCCGGGAGTGACAGAGACCTGGGCGAGCGCGGAGCCAGCGAGGGCGAGAACTGCTGCCACGGCACTTTTGATCTTGAGGTTCATCGTTGTTCTCCTTGGTTTGTGCGTCGGATGACTCACTGGAGTCCGACGAGAACGAGCACCATGCCTCGGCCGGATTCGAGCGAGGACATGGCCTTGCCGAGGATCGCACCGTTGGCCTTGCCGGACTCCGCACGCATCGCGTGGCCCGGGGTGGAGGAGGTGGTCAGCAGGTCGCCGGCCTTCACCGCACCGTTCGCGTCGGCGTCGACGTAGCACCACACTCGGCCCGCGGCAGCGACGGGGAGTTCTCCATCCGCCACAGAGCCCGTCTGGGTGAGCGTCAGGCCGACCGCGATGCCGTTGGCACCGCTGACGATTCCGGCAACAGCGGTGTCGTACGCGCCGGTGCTGACGCGGAGCTTGCCGATCTGGTTGGGGTCGATGCAGACCACCATGCCGGGCCGGGCTTCGACGTCACCGGCGGGAGCGATGGTGTAAGGCTCGGCGATGTCGCTACCGCCGGTGATCTCGAGGACCTGGCACTTGACGCGGCCGACGACATCCAGCTTCGCGGTCGGGGTGCGAGTGCCCACGCCAACGTTGCCGTCGGCGCCGAGGACGAAGCGATCCTGGGCTGTTGCGATATCACGGAAGACCAGATCACCGGCACCCGACGGGTAATCGCCGCCGGTGGAGAGAACGGCCCAGGGACGACCGCCGGCGCTGGTGTTGTTGAGCGTCATGATCGTGTACGAGGTGTTGCTGGAGTTGAGTTCGAGCAGTTCACCCTGGGACGGGCTCGAGATGCCGAAGCGGTAGCCGGTCGCGGAGGGGCCGCTGGTCACGCGACCGGACGCGTCGACGCTGATGCCGCGGGTCGCGGTGGAGAACGCCGAGCGAAGGGAGTACGGGGTGGCGGTGAGGCGTTGACGGGGGAGCGGGAGCATGAAGGGGCTTCCGGCGCGGCGGACGGCGACTTCGAGCCAGCGGTCGGAGCCATCGAAGTGAACGGAACCGAAGTCGAGGCTGGTATTGAACTGCCCACCGGAGACAGTGAGGGTTACGGGGGTCGCACCACTGCCGATGTTGGCGAGGGCGGAGCCGCCGGTCTGGCCGGCGTAGAGATAGAACGCGAACTCGTACTGACCGTCGGCCAGCGCGGCGCCATCGCGGAGCTGACCCTGGTAGGTGAAGGCGTTACTCATGGTCTGGGCATGAGCGACCGAACCCAGAACCGAACCGGCGACCGCAGCGAACGCGAGAAGGTGACGACGCATGGCAAGACTCCTGTGCAACTGTTCCCTGAACCCGGCCCCGCACTCGCAGGGCTCCACCATCAGCCGTGAACGGCCGGAGCTTCCCGCCACGCTTCCCGACACATTTCTGGATTCCCCTCTACACTCCTGCCCGGATGACGCCATCACTCGACCAGACCGTGACTCGTCTCCTCGGCGAAGCCTCGCTCGGGAGGCCCATGGCCGCGGAAGAACTGGTGCCTCTGCTGTACGACGAACTGCGGCGACTGGCCCAGCAACAGCTTTCCGGGGCCGGGCCGCAGACACTCCAAGCGACGGCGTTGGTGAACGAGGTGTTTCTGCGCCTCATCGGTCACCAAGGTGCGGGCTTTGAGAACCGCCAGCACTTCTTCTTCGCGGCGGGCCGCGCGATGCGCGACATACTCGTGGAACAGGCCCGAAGGCGAGCCGCGTTGAAACGGGGTGGAGGCATGGCCCGGGAATCCCTTGATTCAGCGGAGATTTCACTGGCGGAGACTGGGGATGATGTTCTTGCGCTTCACGCGGCGCTCTCCGAACTCGAGGGAGCGGACCCGGACACAGCCCGTCTGGTGACGCTGCGCTACTTTGCCGGGTTGACAATGGAGGAGATCGCGGCGGCAACCTCGACACCACTGCGGACGCTCGAGCGCGACTGGCGTTTCGTCAAGGCCTGGCTCCACGCTCGGATCTCGTCGCCAACGGCGGGAGGACCGGCATGAAGTGGACGCACATCCAACGTGCGGGAGAGATTTTCGACGAGGTTGCTGATCTTCCAGAATCGGAGCGGATCAGACGCGTGCATGAGCTTGCCGCGGGCGACCACGAGCTCGCGGGGATGGTGATGCGGCTGCTCAAGAGCGACAGCGCAGCGGGCGGGTTCCTGGAAACCCCCGCGGCGCTCGTGGAGTTTGCGGCTGGACCGGCGCAGGAGCTTCCGACGCGGATCGGTCGGTACACGGTCACGGGGATCATCGGCGAGGGAGGAATGGGGACGGTCTACAGGGCGGAGCAGGACCACCCGCGGCGTTCGGTGGCGGTGAAGGTCATCCGCCCGGGCGCCACGTCGCCTGAGGCACTCGCGAGATTCCGCAGGGAGGCGCAGTTGCTCGGGTCGCTGCATCACCCGGGCATCGCGGCCATCTTCGAAGCGGGGACGGCGGAGCTTGAGTTTCCGTCGGGCCGGATGCGGGAGCAGCCGTTTTTTGCGATGGAACTGGTGCGTGGGCTTCCGCTGACGGACTACCTGGCGGAGCACTCGCCGGGGCAGTCGGAGAAGCTGGAGCTTTTCGCAAAGATCTGCGACGCGGCGGACCATGCACACCGGGCGGGGATCATCCACCGCGACCTGAAGCCGGGCAATGTGTTGGTTGATACGACGACGGATAGACCGACGCCGAAGGTGTTGGATTTCGGAGTGGCGCGGGTCGAGCACAACAACGCGAACACGCTTCGGACCGACGCGATGCAACTGATCGGCACGGTGCCCTACATGAGCCCGGAACAGATCTCGCCGTCGCCGGGGGCGGTGATCGATGCTCGCTCTGACGTGTACTCCCTCGGCGTGATGCTCTACCAGATCCTCTCGGGCAGGCTGCCGCACGATCTGTCGAATCGGTCGCTCGCGGATGCGGCGAGAATCGTGAGAGACGAGGAGCCTCAGTCGCTGTCTACCACGAACCGTGCGTACCGCGGCGACCTCGCGACGATCGTTTCGCGGGCGCTCGAGAAGCTGCCGGAGCGGCGGTACCAGGCGGCGTCGCAGCTGGCGGAGGATGTTCGTCGGTCGTTGCGGCACGAGCCGATCTCGGCCCGCCCCCCCACCACTTTGTACCAACTCAGCAAGTTTACGCGCAGGAATCGGGCGCTCGTGGCGGGAGTGGTTGCGGCGTTCGTCGCGTTGAGCGCTGGTACGGCGGTGAGTACCATTTTGTACCTCCGGGCGGAAGAGGACCGGGCCAAAGCGGTTGCCCTCGCTGGCGAGGCACGGCGTGCCAGCGAGCAGGCGAGCGAGGCGAGACTCCGCGCCGAGCAGGAATCGCAGAAGGTGCGGGCAATCAACGATTACCTTTTGGAGGACTTCATCCGCGCGGCGGCACCAACCCGCGACGGGCATGAAGTGAAGCTCCTGACGGTACTTCAGCGTGCGGCGGACAATCTGACCGAGCGATTCAGCGATCAGCCGATTCTCGGCGCGGAGATCCGCACCCTCGTCGCGGACGCTCTCGGCGATGTCGACCTGAGGAAAGAGGCGGTGCGGCATGGTCGCCAGGCTGTGGAAGACCTCACGCTCGCGCTGGGACCGGACGATCCCCGAGTTCTGGAGGCAATCGCCATTTTGCTCAACGAGTTGGGCAACGACGACCAGCGGCAGGAGGCCGTGACGCTTGCCCGAGAGACGATCGCCCGGTTCTCGCCGCTGCTCTCTCCGGAACACTCTGTGGTGCTTCGCTGCCAGGGCATTCTCGCGGAGAACCTGCAGGTTCAAGGGCAGTTCGCGGAAGCGGAGTCGATACTCCGCGAACTGCTGCCAGCGATGGAACGCGTGCTCGGGCCGGCCGATCAGGACACGATCGCGGCGATGATATCCCTCTGCGCGGTGCTTTCTTCCACGCGTCGCTTCGAGGAAGCGGTCGAACTTCAGGAGCAACCGCTGGAGAACTGTCTCGCGTCCCCGAATCGCTACCGCACGGATGCTATCTCGTTGCGCAACAACCTCATCAGCGGGCTTCTGCGCCTGAAACGGAATGAAGAGGCGGGGCTTCACGGCGAGATCCTGGCGCGGGAGGCTCGCGCCGCGTTCCCTGAGAACCACCTGTTCCGTTCCTATGCGTTGCTCAGCGCAGGTGCTGCGCTCCAGCGGATCGCGCGGTACCCGGATACGGAGTCCGCGTATCTCGAGGCGCACGCGGGATTCTTGGTTTCGCGAAGGAACGGGTCGTGGGAAGCCGAGAGGGTTGCCTCCATGCTGCAGGATTTCTACATCACGACGGGGACCAAGGCCCAGGCGTGCGACTGGATCGTCGCGACCTTCTCACATCGGCTTGCGGGCGCGGCGGACAACGAAGCAGAGAGCCTTGCCAAGGGCATCACGGAGGCAACCCGCCGACTCCGGGAGCTCGACGCCGAGTCGGAACTGATGACGCGACTGCTCGCGGGTTCGGATCGCCTCGCCCCGCCGAATCACCCGCGGCGGGCCCGCTACTTCGCGAAACTGACGCGGGCCTGCGCCATGACCAATCGGATCCCCGAAGCGCGACAGGCCATCGACACGGCGAGGGCAGCCCTCGCGTACTCTGATCAACCCGATATCGACCG
>JBEIUO010000019.1:0-11821 GCA_040374335.1 Phycisphaeraceae bacterium | reverse complement strand
GGTCGGAACGCCACGCCCGAGCAGTTCCCGTTCAGCTGGCCTGCTATCATGAACGGCTGCATGGGATCCGAGTCGGTATCGACCGGAACGTACGGGGTCTTCGAGTACTCGAAGGGGTCGTGGGAGACGTCTCATCGGTGGAACATCAACTGGGCCCATGCGCTGCTCTGGCCGGTTCGCTGAGCTGAGAGAACAAACACCCGACGACACCAACACCAACACGAACGCCGACAAAAACACAACACCAACAACCGAAGAGATACACATCATGAATACGACCCCCAGCTTCACGTTCACGGGCATCACCTCTCACTACGACCCCCTCAACATCCTCCTCCGCGATCCCATGGACGAGGGGAAGAAGAAGACGCTGTCGGAGCTGGAACTCCGGGCGGCGTTCATCATCTCCGAAGCGGTGAAGGCGGAATGGACGCAGTCCATCCGCACGGTGATGAAGACCGATCTGCTGACGACGATCGAGGCGGCGAAGCGGTTCGCTGCGGCGCACAAGCGGTCGTCGGTGTCGGATATCGCGCAGGAGGCAGAGAAGGGGCGGAACAAGGTGAGCTACCGCCCGATGCTGTGGCCGGTGATGCGCTGGGACGACCCGTTCGGGGCTGGTATCTCCTACGCCATCGAGCCGGGGGGCCGGTCAGTCCTCATCACGGGGCGTGTGAAGGGAGAGAGCTTGACGCTGCCCCTGAATCGGGAAGGGATTGAGCCGCGAGCGGCACTCTGGACGGCGTGGATCGACACCATGACGGGCAACACGATGCTCTCGGTCATGCCGGCCACGGCCCACAAGGACGAGATCTACCTGGAGGACTGGTGGCAGCCTCTCAACCGTGTTCTGATTGCGTGGGGCCATCCGACGCGGGCTGCTCCGCGGCGCAAGCTCAAACCGGGGGCACAGTGACGGGCAACAAGAGTCAGCCTGGGGAGAGCGGCTACTCGCGACTCATCCCGACCGTGGATGACTGGGCGCCGAACTTTCCCGGAGAGCGGACATGCTTCTCGGTTTGCATCCTTCGGTATCCCGGCAAGGAGGCGGTGAAGCCTTCGCGCAAACATCCCAGACCGGCGGATAAGCCGCCCGTCTGGAGTGTACGCGTCGTTGTCTCGGGGAACGATGACACGATGGTCGGGAAGTGGGAAGATTACGATAACGAGGATGCAGCGGTGGAAAGCTTCTACCGCTGGGTTCGCTACATCTCGAATCTGGCCATTGTGTCGGAAGTCGAATTGGCGAAGATTGGCATCGCGCGGGAGTAATTCTGCAAAGGTGGGGAGCGACCCCACCTCAAACGAAAACACGAACACGAACAAGAACAGAAGAGGTGAATATGGTGTATTCGAAGCAAGCGTACACGGCGGCCTGGGTGCTCAACTTCGGGCTGTGGACGAAGGACGTGATGGCATTCCACGGGCCCTGCGCGTTCAGCGGAGAGGAGCGCGTGAAGTACTTCGTCTCGCTGGTGAACGGGGAGCCGGAAGAGGCGATCAACAAGGTTTTGCGTGCGGAGGCACGGCGCCAGGGGGGTCGGACGCCGCTGGTCTTCCGGTGGAGACACAAACCCCCGGATAGCGGGATCGGCTGGGTCATCTACCCGGACGGCGCGGTGGCGCTCACGGCGTTCGCGGACAAGAACACCCGTTGGTGGGGGGTGACTGTCACGGCTGACAAGATCACCCTCCGCATCAATCCGAGGGCGCCGCTTCCGACGTCTCCCGAGTGGGATCGGGAAGGGGATCGCCTCTGGCGTGCGCTGTGCACGGCTGCGAAACCCATCCTCGCGGGGGTGAATCTGGTTCTGCCGGAAGCCATCAAGCCCCGGGTCCCGATGATCCCGGCCGCGCGGCACAAGATCTGATGGCCCGGGATCAGAACGACCCGAAACGGCCATTCGGGCTCAAGCGGTCAACTCGAAAAGCGTTCCGGAAGAAAGCCGGGCCGGACAAGTTCGACCGTGCGCTAAGCGAGCTGGCTTACCTGTGCATCGCAAACAGCGCAAGAGGGGATACCCGTCTTCTTTTGCGTCTCTTCGAGATGTACAAGAAGGCGGCCACCCAAGAGAACCGACGGAAGGTTGAAAAAGCCTTCCACGTCGTGGCGTTCGAGCTGCACTACGGAGGGCCGGACGGCAAACCTGCAACACCAGAAGAAGAGGAGGAATAGTGAATGTAGAAGAGAATGTCCAACAGTTAGCGGGTGTCGCTGCGGCGACCATTACGATCGAACGGGACCCGATCACGATGACGACGGTCTTCCGCACACAGTACTGCGAAGTACGTGTAGAGGAAGACATTCAGCAACACGAGTCTCTCGAAGGCACGTTATACGTGCCTGTCCTGCGCATCTCCGAGGGTGCAGGGTCATCGAGCTGGAAGCTGTATCGTGAGACACAGCATACAGAGGAAGCAGCACGCGGTGTGTTGCATGTCCTCGGAATCACCATCAACGACAACGACAACAACAGCAACAACTCCGACAACAACGAAAGCGAGAAGATCACATGTCTATGACCGTTTCCCTCCCCGAAGCCGCGAAGATCATGTTCCTCCTGTGGTCCGGCGCCCAGGCCGCTGGAACCCGTGCGACCACCATCTTCCTCCTCGGTCCCCCGGGTGTCGGGAAGACCTCGATCGCGCGGGACATCGCGGCGCAGATGGAGGCCTACGACAAGCGCCAGCTGGAGGCCAACACCTCCCCCGAACAGCAGGAGATCCTGGAGAACCGGGTGCAGATGGGCGCCGCGATGGTGCTCCTCGACCTCACCTCCCAGCAGCCGGAGGACCTGATGGGCCTCCCGTCCGTCAAGGGGGAGGTCACCCAGTTCGTCCCGCACACCTGGCACGCGGAAGTCGGGATGCGCGATCGCTCCGGGGTGCTGATCCTCGACGACCTGCCGGCGGCGGCGTCGTCGGTGCAGACGGCGGCCCGCCAGATCGCGCTGGAGGGCCAGGTTCACGACCACAAGCTCAGCAAGCGGGTGCTGACGGTCGTGACCGGAAACCGCCGCGATGACAAGACGGGGGCGACCTCGTTGCCCTCGCACTTCATCAACTCGGTCATCGTGATGACCATCGTGCCGGATCGGGTTACCTGGAACAGCTGGTACGCCAAGTCGGGGGGCGATCCCCTGATCCCGGCGTTCCTCGAGTTCAAGAACGAGCACTTCAGCAAGCTGCCCAAGACGGGCGACGAGAACGGGGTGTTCGCCACGCCCCGTACCTGGGCGAAGCTGGGGCAGGCGCTGGCCCAGGTCGGCACCGATCACCTCTCGGTGCTCGCGTCCGGGTTGGTCGGCACGGGGATCGCGGTAGAGCTGACCGCGTTCCACAACACCCGTGCGCAGCTGATCGCTCCGGCTCTCCTTCTGGAGCGGCCGCTGGAGCTGCTGCCGGACCCGCGGAAGAAGCTCGACAGCCCGGACAAGATCATCGCCACCCTCTACGGCATCGCCTGTGAGACGGTGCTTCGGGTCAAGGCCCACAAGCGGCAGCGGGAGGCGGTGTGGAACTTCCTCGTCGCCCTGGCCTGGATCAGCGGTAGCTCGGGGGAGTTCGTGAGCCTGGGTGTGAACATCATCCGCACCTACGGGGTGGATACCCCTGTGATGAACCTGATGCGGGAAGTGACGGTGGAAATCACTTCGTCCGAGACAGGGCTGACCGGCCGGTACAAGCACGCCGAGATGCTGGCTGAGCGCCTGCGTACGGTGCTCACGTACCTGCAGTGAGCCGCGAGTAGGGGCGACAACAGCCTCTGCACTTGAGAGATCCGCCTCGACATGCCGTACGGGTGTGTCGCGGCGGATCTCTCTTTTCGTTCCCAAACAAGTTTCCTTGGTTTTCAGGAGTGACAATGACCCAGAAGAAAGCAGCGAAACCCCGAGCATCTCGGGCGAAGAAGACTACGGCGGCAGCGACCGAGACTCCGGCGGAAATGACCGCAGAGACGGAACAGGAGACGTCGGAGAAAAAGGTGATCGTCGTCAGCACGGACGCGGAGCTGAAGGCAGCGCTCGATCAGGTACCGGACCTCGATGAGATGACCAAAACCTACATCCGGGCCCACCACGACCTCCCAGAAGAGCTGGGCGTTCGAGAGGCTCGTGACGAGGTGCAGCTGGAGCGTGTTCGACGGGCACGGGGGTACATCTCCATCCACATCCCCTTCCTCGGCTACCTCGTCTTGCAGCTGGCGCTGCGGATGTCGCGGGTGGTGGATCGTGTGCCGACTGCGGCAATCACGGGGACGGGTACGGTGTACTTCAACTCCCGGTTCCTGTGTAGCCTCACCGACGAGGAGATTCGGGGGCTGGTGTGCCACGAGGTGATGCACGCGGCGCTGGAGTGCCTGGGGCGGCGGGGGGCACGGGATCCGCACCAGTGGAACCGGGCCCATGACTACGCGATCAACGACATGATCACGGACTTCATGGCAGGAAAGAAGGTCTCGCTCCCGCCCGGCGGGCTGCTTGATGCGGCCTACAAAGGGATGGCGGCGGAAGAGATCTACCCACTCCTCATGGCGCAGGCAGAGGAGCAGGCCAAGAAGAAGGGCCAGAAGGGGAAGGGCAAGAAGGGGAAGGGTTCGGGCGAGGGTGACGGTTCTTCTGATGGTGATGGTGATGGTGAGGGCGACTCCTACGGGGAAGGCGGAAGCACCGGAGATCCCTCCAAGGGTAAGAGGGGGGAGCTGGGCGCGGACATGCGGGAAGACTTGGACACCACCGAAGAGGGCCGCAGAGCTGCTCGGGGTGACGAGAACGCCCGCAACCGGATCAGCCACTCCTGGCGGGAGAAGCTGATGGCTGCCGAAATGCAGCACAACGCGGACAAGAGCAAGGGCAGCATCCCGGGGGGTCTGATGAAGATCCTCAACGAGATCCGGAACCCGCTGGTGCCCTGGAAGGAGCTGCTCTCCCGGTGGATGGGGGAGAACGGGCGCAAGCTCGACGTGACCTACCGGAAGCGGTCGCGGCGGAGCGAGGCAGTCTCGGCAGATGTCGTCCTGCCCGGGCAGAAGCGGACGGGGTTCCCCGAGGTGACGATCCTCTGGGATACGTCCGGTTCTATGAACGGGACAGAGACGGAGATCCTGGCAGAGGTCGCAGAGATCGTGGAGGGTCTTGGACTTCGTGTCCGCCTGATCGTCTGCGACTGTGCCATCCACGCGGATGTCGAGGGTCTGGAGGATGTCCGCACCATCTTCGACGTCATCTCGGGCGGAGGCGGGTCGAGCTTCACTCCGGCCTTCCAGAAGCTGGCAGAGGAGGGCAACACCAGCGTGGTGGTGGCTTTCACCGACGGCTACATCGACGTTCCGAGCATGCAGCCGCCGGATCTCAACGGCGTGCTGTGGGTCATCACGGAGGGAGGCGTCCGGCCGGCTCCCTGGGGTGAAGCGCTGCGCATCGACAGCAAGGGCTACGGTGTAATGGAGTAGTGTTCCGATAGGCGTGTTCCTGGGGTGGGGGCTTTACATGGGGGCCCTCACCCATTTCTTATTAGGGTTTACGGGTTACATCCAAAAACTACAGGTGGAGTGTGCACATGGACAACGACAAGAAGACAGATATTCGTACGCGGCCGGACGCCTGGATGATGATGAATGTTTCGGGCATTTCACACGAGGCGGTGAGAGAGTACCTGCGTCGCATGATGAAGTGCAGGGAGCGCATCAAGCGCAAACAGGCAGAAACCAACGAAAAAGGTTGGGATGAGCGGGTGTTCCGGAACAGCGGCATCAGGGCGATGTTCGGGGAAAGCTATTCGGGAGAATTCATCGACATGGTGGCGGAGCACCGGATTTCGGTAGGAAAGGCGCCGATTTTCTTTGTCCGGCACAAGAGTATCCGCTATCAAAATATCGTAGGAATCTACCAACACCGCAGCACGTGGGGCAAAAATCGCGGACTGCCGGATCCTCCCTTCTTTTTCTTCGCGGCCCATCTCAAGTCGGAGTGGACGCCGCCATCGCCGATCGAGTTTCTGCTGAGCGGGGACGTACGTGAGGTCCCGCACGGCTATCGAGAGCAGGTGTTCGACGGCTGGAGGGAGTATCCGTATGGGGACCTGATGCCAGGAGGTCTCCACTCGGCGGCCTACAAGGCGCTGACGGACATCATGCCGCGTGTGCCAAAGATCGATGTGAAGCGGTACTGGAAATCCATCCGACACAGCAGTTACCTGAACCTGGTCGGTACGGCTCTCCGGCAGTGCCAGCGAGCATACGTAACTACGCGTCGCCAACGTACCGACGCAGAATACCGGGGGCGGACAAACCTCTACACCATCTCGAGCCTCGCCGTACGGGACAAAGAAGGACAGATTCTCGCAGCCCACGGTCGTCAGACAGCGATGGACACTGAGATGAAACGGGCGCTGGAGGTCTACTTGCGAGGTCTTGTTCAGCAGGCATCCGACATCCTCGATACCGCTGTAGCGAACATCCCCGAGATGTACAAAGACACGCCAAAGGAGAACGCATGAACAACAAGGGTATCTTCGAGCAGCCCGACAAGTGGGACATGGTCAACGTCAGCGGAGTGACCCACGAAGACGTACGGATCTACCTTCGTTCGATCTTTTCGGGCAAGAAAGCCCTTGAAGCGGCGAAGGAAGAAGAGATGATCCGCGAGCGGGAAAATGGCTCGATCTATGTGACCAGCTCACTTTGCTCCTCCGGCATCGCGTCAATGTGGTACAACTCCGGGTCAAACGCGTTGTTGTATGACGTCGTGGACTATCGTTTGGAGAACAAGAAGGCGTTAGTGTTCTTCCTGATGCATCGCAGGGCGCGGTACTGCGGACAGATGGGCATCTATCAGCGGCGACAGACAACAGGGCGGAATACGGGCGGAGCACTCGTCCCGTTCTTCTTGTTCGTCCCGCCGATTTCGCCAAACGAGAAGATTCCGATCGCTCGAATACTCCAACCGCCGAGACGGCCTGTTCCGCTGGCTAATCCAGCACACACACTGAAGACGTGGTGGACATGCTACACGGAGTGGCCGTACGCCTACAATGCACAGTTTATCGAAAACACGTTGAAGGTGCTCGCGCCACACATCCCGGCTGTGCCCTACATACACGAGGGAGCGTACTTCAAGGCGGTGCGGCACAATGGCTTTCTGCAAAATGTTATCCGGCAGCTGCAATGTCTGGTTCGACTGTACTCGGCGCTGAACACTACAAGCCAGATAGTCGCGTGGCCTGAAATGCGTTTGAAGTACCACGTCGGGCGTACGCCGACGCGGTACAACGGTGAAGCGTTCCGCGCAAACATCGAGCAAAATCAGAGCCGCCGCATCAACGAAGTGGCCATGTACGAGAAGATGAAACGAGATGTTGTCATTCAGACATCCGATCTCCTGGACGCCACCGCAGATGGGATTCCCGACATGTACAAACACGATCACCCGGAGAAGACATGAACATACTAGACCCCAACGAACCCTACGCAGGGCCTGCATTCGGAGACGAAGACACCGTAGCCGTCCTGGACGCGAGGAGTGGAGACGAGCTGTTTCGGAAGCCGGAGCTGTGGGAGATGTGCAACGCTACAGGGGCGGAGTCAGCCGACCTGATGACACACCTCGAAGACATCTTCCGGTGTCGCGAGATCTACTTGGCGGAATGGACACGGCGGGCGGATCACGCCGCACACGGCAACGCGCATTACAGATATCGTTCACCGCCGGACGATATCCTGTGCATGTGGAGCAGCCGGGAGAACTCGCTGATGCGGGCCGTCTGCCGGTACAGGAAACTGCATGGAAAGCCCTACACCTTCTTCATTCGACACAAGAAAGGGATGGGGATTCTGAGTCAAGGCGTGATCAAGCGGAGCTGGAAAGAGATTCCGGAGCCCTTCGTCTTCAACTTGGCTCCGCCGTCCCCACTGCGCGATCTCTCGCCGTTGGAGCGAATGTTGACAGCGAAAAAGCGGCCGCCTGTATTCCAGACACCCGAACAGGTCTTCGAGTCATGGGTGAGCGTCTACGGCAAGTCTGTTGGATACATCCGAAAGGCTCCTACAGGGGGGTTTTCTGCGGACATCGACTGCTTTATGGATTGTCTTGGCGGGAACATGCCCGCCGTTCCGAAGATCGATGAGGTGAAATACGGGAAGGCGATTCGGTGGACGAGCACGATCAACGAGGCTGCGCGCTTGATCGAGCTTCTACGGCGGACGTACGAGAAGCTGCGGGATGTGACGTATGCGTTGAAGACGCTACGGAAGACGGGGGAGCGTTTCGAAGCCAAACCGAAGCGCAAGAACCCCGGAAGCAACCCCTCCAGCAACCCCGTCATCCAAACAGCGCTCCCATCCGGCGACCTGATCAAGAACCATCGGAACCAGATGATGCTGGTCGTGCAGGCGGCCTCCGAGATCATCGACAAGACGGCCGCTTCATTACCGGACTCGTTCCACTACACGAAGCCGAGCCCGTAGCCATCAAAAATACGTGTTTTCAGTCAACCGACGCTCGGCGGTCTCCGGGCAAACAAAGCAGAGGTCAAACGTGGACAACAAGAACAACAACACGCCTGTGTACAATCACTACTGTGTGCTGGCGAAGGGGAACGCGGGTTCCAGCGGCCCCTTCGCGGAGAAGGAGCGGGCCGACTGGGTGTACGAGAAGCGCACGCAGATGGGAGAGACGGTCTGTGTGCATCGGTGCACGAAGGACGGGGAGCTGAAGCCCGGCGTCCGTGAGGACGGGGTCATGTGCTACGGCGGCACGATGCGGCTCACTCCGTCCGCGCCGATGGTGGTGACGCCCGGGGTGCAGGGGGAGCTGACCTTCACCGGCAACGGGACGGCGGGGCAGGTGCTGGAGGCCTCCCGGCAGCGGGTCGAGCGGCACGAGAGCCACATGGAGGGCTTCGGGCTGAAGCTGCCGCCCCCGGTGTACGCCCCCGGCTCGCTGGTGCATCAGGAGGCGGCGGGCGGGATGTTCCGGCTCAGTCACAAGGATTGGGCGAGCCAGCCGCTGTCGGTGGAGGGGCTGATGGGTATCAAGGCGCAGGTCGAGAGTGAGCGGCGCAAGGACTTCGTGGTCAACGTCAACACCCTTCGGATGGACGAACGCGGCTTCATCTTCCGGGAGGGCGGCGGCGGTGCCCGTCTCGGCGTGGAGCCCCGGGCGCTGCAGCAGTTCGCGAGCCGCTGTGCTGAGCAGTTCCCGCGGGCTGGTGAGTTCCTGGCGGCTCTGCCCCCGGAGGCTCGATCCGTGGCGTTCAACGCCCAGATCCAGAAGGTCTCCCCGGAGCTGATGATCAAGCTCCGCGTTCGGAAGCCCCAGGGGAGTACACAGGGTCAGCTGTTCGCTGTCGTCGGCAAGAGCTATGCGCCCTACGACATCGACCGGCTGGCGGGAAGCGTCCTGCCGGAGCTGCGGGCGCTGTCTGATCAGTTCGACCTGGCCCACAAGCCTCGCGGTGCGGCGGTCTACGATCCGACGGAATCCACCCTCCGGGCCGACATCCTCTGGCACGCGGACCACATCGTCGACGCAGCGGCAGGGGACGTGTTCAAGGCTGGGCTGCGTATGCGGACGTCGGACACGGGCGGCGGGGCGGTGGTCGCGGATCTGGTCGCGTTCCGCAACCGCTGCCTGAACTTCATCATCATCGGCACCGGGTCGGTGCAGCTCGTTCGGGCCGTGCACCGGGGGAACATCGAGAACCTCGAAGTGAACCTCGGCGGGGCCATCCAGACGGCGGGCGAGCTGATGCGGGGGTTCGAGCAGGACTGGGGGCTGCTGCGGCACACCCCGATCCACAAGGTGACCCTCTACGGGGAGAAGTACCCGGATGTCCAGACGGCGCTGAAGGCGCTGGTGGACGCCAAGAAGATCGACGGTATCACGGCCTCGGCTGTGGCTACCGAGGCGATCCTCACGGCGTGGCGAGAGGAGCCGGGGCAGACTCTGGCCGACCTCATCAACGCGGTGACGAGACACGCGCAGAAGACCTCCGAGGACACCAAGGACCGCATCCAGCGGTCGGCGGGGGAATTGGTCCCTGTCCTCGTTCAACGGGCCGAGGCGGCTCGATAGGAGTGGGATGCGATATCGATATGAGGAGATCGTCAAGCGGGTAAATGTGTACCTGGCTGACGATGACGAAGATTCTCCTCGGTTGCGGTCGTGGAAAGAACTCGTTGTGCACATCACAGCGCAGTCGTTCCTTTACCGCAACAGACTGCCTGCGGACGAAGCAGTGGCGCGGGTCTGGGAAGAGTTCGAGGTTGCGGCTCGGGGGCATCGGAGGCTCTTGTTCTTGGGCTTCTGGCATCACCTGGCAGCTTCAATGCACTCAACTGACCTGAAGCCTTTCATCGTGATGTTGGACGTAGCCTTCAAGGCAGCCCGCGCTGACAACCCGGTGCTTCATTACAACAAGGCCGTGTTTGACCTGCCGATCCTGTCCATAGGGAAGCCCGGGCCGACTGGGGATCCAGGCCAAACAGACAAGGAGGCGATGCAGACGGTGGACTGGGAGTTGGTCGACCAGCTCCTGTCGGGTACTGCGAGTACAGGACCCACGCTACCATCGGCGGTAAAACCGAAGCCGACCAAGGTTCCCCACCTTCAGATAATCATCGGAGGTCGGGGCTTTACATAAACAATCAACCACGCTAATCGGAGACCGTTGAGCCGTTCGACTCGGCCGTAGCGTATTTGGGGACAACCCCAAAACCTTGGGCATTCCGCCCAAGAGAACAGGAGCTGAACATCATGACTGATGTGACCAAGAAAGCAACGATGACCATCGACCTCCCCAGCGCCCAGACCGACGGGTGGCTGAACGTCTGTCTCCGGCTGGATGGCGTCGAGTTCAAGTTCGCACACCGTCCGCAGACGGGTGGCGTGCACATGCAGCAGGGGCCGGTGGAGCTGCGGGTGAACGGTGCGGACCGTGTCCCCGACCCCGCGCCGAAGCCGGATCCCGTGCCGCTGTACGCCAATCCGGCGCTCAAGGCGCTGGTTGTGGGGCAGCGTCCCACGGCGCCGGCTTCCAAGACGGCACCGCCCAAGACGGCACCCCCCAAGGCGGCAGCTCCGGCAGTCCCGGCAGCTCCGGGAACGGATGCGAGCTGGATGCATAAGCCGTCTCCGCTTCGGACGCTGACGCATCGGGCGTTCCAGAACCCCGGCGAATCGCTGAACGGCGTAGCGAAGATCCTCTGCTTCGTCTCGAACCCGAACAAGCGGGGCTTCACGGCGAAGGAGATCCTGCCGCTGGTGCACGTGCTGGGCGCGAACACGCGGAAGCAGACGACGTTCGGGACGTCGCTCTGTGACGTCACGGAGAGCGACGTCCGCAACAAGCTCTACACCCTGCACACGCGGGGGGTGATCGAGCAGAGCTGTGAGGACGAGCCGGGGAAGCGGCAGGTGGTTCGGTACAAGTGGGTCGGGGAGTCGAACATGGACTGGCTGGAGAATGAGACTCCGGCGCAGCTGACGACCAGGCTGACCGCGCTCTGGCCCGACCTTCGGGCTGTGCAGTCTGCGAAGTCGGACTCCACGGGTTTCCTGTCCCGGGACTCCCTCCTGGCGATCATCCGGCGGTACACGGCGATGCTCCCGCACCACGGTGCGGAGTACTTCGTCAGCCACGGGTTCGTTCGGCGTAACGGCCCCAACTTCACTGTGCTCCAGTGAAGATCACGCTGGAGAGGACGGGGGCTGTTGACATCGTCTTCGACGGCGAGCAGATCGCAGCGCGCTCGAACGAGGCCGGACCCTTCGCGGTCAACCTCGACACAACACAAGGAGGACAAGTCGTCGGCTGGATCCGG
>JBEIUO010000595.1:0-2668 GCA_040374335.1 Phycisphaeraceae bacterium | reverse complement strand
GCTCGCGCTCTCCGGCGTCGCGTACTTCGCCGGCTATCGGCCACTCGCCGCCCGCATCGAGGACTCTCGCCACGCCGAGCTCGAGGTCGCCCGCGTGCGCGATCAGCTCGAAGCAACCGCCACGCGACTCGCCGAAGCCACACAGCGGCTCTCGGCGCTCCGTCGTGAAGACGAGACCGCCGTCGACATGCTCCCGCTCTCCGCGCTCAACCGCAGGCTCGGCCAGATCTCCGAATGCGCCGAACGCAGCGGTCTCAAGGTCACCTCGACTCGCCCCAGTGATTCCCGCCCGCACCCGCACTTCGTCGCAGTCCCCCTCAGCCTCGGAGGCGACTGCACCTTCACCAGCTTCGTTGGCTTCCTCCGCGATCTGCAGCGCGAAGCCCCGGACGTCTCCATCGAGTCCTTCGAGCTCACCGCCGTTCGCGGCACCGAGGGTGCCACCTCCGCCGCGTTTCACGTCCAGGCCGTCTGGCACGCCCGCAAGGATCCCGAGGATCGCAAGGACTCCCAGTCAGAGAACTCCCCCACCGGCGGTTGACGACCTCGACGCCGAATGACTCTATTGAGTCGTGGAACTCTCACTCGAACGCAATGTCTACGGAGCGGTTCTCGGTCTGGCCCTTACCGGTCTCGCCGCCGACCGCTTGTTCTTCTCCAGCTCCCTCACCGGACCCGATTCGGTCTACGCGGGCGACACCGTCAGCGCCGGAGTAACACCCTCGCCCGCCGCGGCCTCGGCTACCCGCAGTTCCATGGCGGTCCTCTCCGAGAAGATCGAGTCCTTCCGTTCCCGGCTCAGCCCCGAACGCGAGGACGCCTTCGTGCTCCCCGCGTCCGTCACCTCCGCGCTTAAGGACGCGGGCCTCCCAACTGCGCCCGCACCCCCCGAAACGCCCGCCGCACCGCCGCCGTCGGACCTTCAGCTCCGCTCCGTCGGAAACGTCGGAACACCCGACGCTATCGCCCGCGTCGGTGATCACCTGCTCCGCCTCGGCGAACGAGGCAAGAGCGGCCTCACGCTTCTCTCCCTCGAGCAGGAACGCGACGACAGCGATCCCATGAGCCAGACCTTCGTCGCACGCGTCGAAGATCCCTCCGGTCGCGTGCACACCCTGCGTATGGCCATCGGCAGCGGCCGCGCCGCCGACCACAAAGCCCCCAAGCCGCGATAACCACCCGTGCCGGGCGTTCTGTGCGGTCTCTGCCGCTCACGCCCGCCTCATCACCACCAACACCCTCGCGACGCACGCCCACGGATCAACGCGCTCCCCTCAGTTGACGATGTGACAGCGTGACCGGAGTACACGCCGGGAATCGGCGAGCGGTCTGATCTCGACCTTGGAGGCATTCATGTTTTCAGCTGCATCCTTCGCCCGGCGCGGCTTCAGCCTGATCGAACTCGTGATCGTCGTCGTCATCATCGGGATCATCGGCGCTATCGCCATCCCCCGCATGAGCCGCGGCGTCGAGAGCGCAGGTGACTCCGCCCTCAGCGGCAACCTCGCCGTCCTCCGGGCCGCGATCGACCTCTACTCCACCGAGCACGGCGGCACCTACCCCGCCGCCGGCACCATCGTCAACCAACTCACCCTGTACTCCGACGACGCCGGTGCAACCTCCGCCACCAAGACCTCCACCCACATCTACGGCCCCTACCTCCGCTCCGTCCCGCCCCTCCCCGTCGGCGCCAAGAAGGGTGCCCTCAGCATCGCCGCCGCCGACGGCGCCGGCGTCGGCTGGATCTACACCGAGTCCACCGGCCAGATCCGCGCCAACACCACCACCGAGGACGACGCCCGCCGCAAGCTGTACAGCGACTATTGATCTTCGGGTGACCTGATCCCGATGCAAGCGCCCCGCTGACCAGGAGAGTGAATGCAGGCGCACCGAGACATACACACGATCCTCCGCCACCCCGCGGAGGATCGTGTGTTTTTCCGCCGACCAGGCTTCTCCCTCCTCGAACTCGTCGTGTGCCTCCTCATCATCTCCACCCTCGCCGCCATCGCCGTCCCCAGGTTCGCCGGTGCCGCAGCCCGCACCCGCGCCTCCAGCGCCGCCGCGGTCGTCGCCGCCGAAATCGCCCGCGTCCGACGCGAGGCCGACGCCGCGAGCGCCTCCCGAACCCTCGTCTTCCGCAAGAGCGACGCCCGGTTCCAGGTCCACGACCAAAGAGACAACCCCATCCGCACCATCGAACTCCCCGAGCCCCAAAGCTCCATGATCGCAACCGCGGAGTTCGGCGCCGACGCCTCGCTCACCTTCAACGGCTTCGGACTCCCGGATTCCTCCGGCTTCGTCGACATCTCATCCGGCAACTACCTGTGCCGCGTGGAAGTCAACGGCACCACCGGTGAGTGCTCGATCACCGCCATCACCGAGAGCGAAAAGGCTGGTGGCCGATGACGCCGCGACACCACCGCGCCTTCACGCTCATCGAGCTCGTCATCGCCATGTCGCTTATGGTCCTTGTAGCGGGTGTCCTCGCGAGCATCATCGCCATCGCCGGACGTGCCGCGGAATCACCGGAATCCCGCTCCTCCGGCTCCCTCGCCACCTCTCGTCTGCTTACGCAGATCCTCGACGAACTCTCCCTTGCCACCTCCGTCGACAGCGTCACCTCCAGCAAGGTCGAGTTCACCCTCGCCGACTGCACCGGCGACGG
>JBEIUO010000001.1:0-22133 GCA_040374335.1 Phycisphaeraceae bacterium | reverse complement strand
GGTACTTCACCGCGGCGATGGTGGCCCACGCGGACGCGGCGCCTCTCGCGCCGTCGCTCACCATCAACTTCATCCCCGCGCAGACGCCGGAATCCATGGACCAACTCCTGCTCGCCGCGGGCAAGCAGGGGATCGCGAACCGACTCGCCGCGCTGATTCCCGACCGACTCGCGCGGGCGCTCGCGGAGCACTGCGGGATCGAGCCGTCGGCGCCGGGGCACTCGCTGACGCGCGACCAGCGTCGCGCGCTCGCCACGGCGTGCACGCGGCTGGTACTGCCGATCACGGGAGATCGCGGGTACACGTTCGCCGAGGCGACCGCGGGCGGTGTGCCGCTCTCGGAGGTCCATCTCGAGTCGATGGAAAGCCGCGTGTGCCCCGGGCTGCACCTGTGCGGCGAGATTCTGGACGTCGACGGCCGAGTTGGCGGCTTCAACTTCCAGTGGGCGTGGGCCTCCGGCTTCATCGCCGGTTCTTCCGCCGCCCGCGCCTTGATTCCGCCCGCCAACACCCCCACCCTTCCCGCGTGATCGTCGCACAGGACAACACCGCCCTCGCCGCGTATCGCGCCGCCCATCCTCGCGGCAGCGTGTTCGTTCCGACCATGGGCGCGCTGCACGAGGGCCACGCGGAGCTCATCCGGCGTGCGGCCTCGATCGCGCGCGAGCGGGGCCTGGCCGCGGGCTGCTCCGTCAGCATCTTCGTCAACCCGACGCAGTTCGACGACAAGAAGGACTTTGATCGGTACCCGCAGACCCTGGATGCCGATCTCGCGGTCTGCAAGGCCGCGGGCGCGGCGTGCGTGTACGCGCCGCGGGTGCAGGACATCTACCCGCCGGACGCTCCGATCCCGGTGCCCGCGCTGCCGCGCGTCGCAACATCGCCACAGCTCGAAGACGCGTTCCGCCCGGGCCACTTCGCGGGCGTGTGCCAGGTGGTCGCACGTCTCTTTGATCTTGTTCGGCCCGCCATCGCGGTGTTCGGCGAGAAGGACTGGCAGCAACTCCAGGTGATCCGCGCGATGTGCCCGTCGAACCCGGAGATCATCGGCGTCGAGACGGTGCGCGAAGCGGACGGACTCGCGATGAGCAGCCGCAACCGGTTTCTCTCGCCCGCCGAACGCAAGCTCGGTCTGCGCATCAGCCGCGCGCTCTTTGAGGGCCGCAAGGGCCGCACGATCGAGGAGGGCGAGCGGATCATGCGTTGGACGCTGGCCCGCTCGGGGATCTCGCCCGATTACGCGGTGATCCGCGAGGCGAGCTCCCTCGAACCTCGCACCACGTACGTGAAGGCGGAGACCTATCGCGCGCTCATCACGGCGCGGGTCGGCTCGGTCCGCCTTCTCGACAACGCCCCGTGGTCGCCGCTCGCCGAGTAACACCACCGGCCCGCGGCGCGCCTCTTAGGCCTTGAACACCTCGCGCAGCCAGGTCACGTCACCGGCGGACATCGGCTCGTCCTTCGCCGCGGCGACGTTGCACCGCGCCTGGCGGGCGTTGCGGAAACCGGGGATCACGCTGCAGACGTGGTCGTGGGCGAGAACCCAACGCTGTGCCGCGGAGGAGAGCGTCTCGATCGCCTCGCGACCGGGCTTGGCGAAGCGGCTGACACTCCGCTGGAGCTTCTCGCGGACGGCGCGGAGCGTGGCGGGGGCGAAGTCCTTGCGGTTGGTGCGGTAGTCACCGGGCTCGAACGCGGGCGGGTTCTCGGGGTCGAACTTATCGAGGAGAATTCCCTGGTCGAGCGGGCCGAACGCGACGAAGGTGCAGCCGTGCTCGGCCATGAGCTTCTGGAGCACGCACCCGGGGCGGATGAAGTCGTCGTAGCGGAGGTTGGCCTTGTTCTGCAGCACGTGCGGCTTCAGGACGGGGATGGCCCGCGCGAAGTCGTCGTCGCTGTAGGCCGACTGCCCGATGGCGCGGACCTTGCCCTCCTTCACGAGCGCGTGCATGGTCGCCGCGGCATCGTGGAGGTAGTCGCGCTGCTTGCCGTCGTAGTCCTGGCCGATGTAGGTGCCGTGGTGGAAGTAGTAGATGTCGATGTAGTCGGTGCGGAGGTTGCGGAGGGACTGCTCGCACTGGGCCCGGATGTGCGTCGGTTCGTAGGCGTTTGGGGCAGTGCCCTTGAAGTGACCGACCTTGGTCGCGATGACCTGCGTCTCACGCTTGACACCGAGGGCCTTGAACGCGTTGGCCAGTGTGCGTTCCGCCCGCCCGTTGCCGTAGATGTCGGCGTTGTCCCAGTGGTTGACGCCCGCCTCGACGCCGACGCGCACGCCCTCGTAGACCTCCGCGTCGTTCACGTCCGACCAGCCGATCGACTGGCCGTTCGAGGTGCTCCAGTTGGGGCCCCCCATGGTCCAACAGCCGAAGCCGATTTCGGAGACTTTGATGTCGGAACGGCCGAGGGTTCTGTATCGCATATACCCTGACTGTATGGCAGAGCCGCTCACGGAACAGCAGGTCAGGCACATCGCGAAGCTCTCGCGACTCACGGTCACGCCCCAGGAGATCGACGGGTACCGCGTTCAGCTCGCCAACGTGCTCGAGCACATGCGGACGCTCGCGGCACTGGACCTCGACGGCGTCGAACCCATGGCGCACGTCTCGGACGCGGTAAACCGGCTTGATCCCGACGAACCCGGGCCGTCGATGTCGAACGCACAACTGATGGCCCTCGCCCCGGCCACCGATCCGCCCTTCGTACGCGTGCCCAAGGTGCTCGGCGACGGAGGCGGCGCATGACCACCACCGCCCACGACATCGCCATGGGCGTCCGCAAGGGCGAGCGTTCCGCGACCTCGGTGGTACGCGAGTCCCTGGACGCGATCCGCGCGCGAAACACCGAGGTCAACGCCTTCGTCGAGGTCTTTGAGCACGCCGCGCTGCGGCGTGCGCAGGAGATCGATGAACTCGCCCGCGCGGGACAGGCGGAGGGCCTCGCGCTCGCGGGCGTGCCCGTCGCGATCAAGGACAACATCTGCGTCGGGCCCGATCTGCTCGTTCCCGGCGACGGTCGCGGCTTCGGCGGAAAGACCACGTGCGCCAGCCGGATCCTCGAGAACTACCACTCTCCCTTCTCCGCGACGTGCGTTCAACGACTCATCGATGCGGGCGCGATCATCGTGGGCAAGACCAACCTCGACGAGTTCGGGATGGGCTCCTCGACCGAGCACTCCATCCACGGACCAACACGCAACCCCGCCGATCTGTCACGCGTCGCGGGCGGGAGCAGCGGCGGCAGTGCCGCGGCGGTGGCGGCGTGCATGGTGCCGCTCGCGCTGGGCTCCGACACCGGCGGCAGCGTGCGGCAACCCGCGGCGTGGTGCGGGGTGGTGGGCCTAAAGCCGACCTACGGGCGGGTGTCGCGTTACGGGCTCGTCGCGTACGCAAGCAGCCTCGACCAGGTCGGCGTGCTCGCGATGAACACGAAGGACGCAGGACTGGCGATGCGCGTGATCACGGGCCATGATCCCAAGGACTCCACGAGCGACACCCGCGAGTGGCGTGCGGATGTCTCCGGCGCGGCACCCAAGCGCATCGGCGTTCCAACGCAGGCGCGGAGCCACGCCAACCACCCGGAGATCGCGCGGCTGTTCGGCGCGTGGCTGGACGCACGCCGCGCCGAGGGTGCGGACATCGTCGACGTCGAGCTGCCGATGCTGGACGCGTCCGTCGCTGCGTATTACGTCGTCGCGCTCGCGGAAGCGAGCTCCAACCTCGCGCGGTTCGACGGCGTCCGCTACGGGCGGGCCGCAACGCTCGCCAACGGCGAGGGATTGATCGACCTCTACGAGCGCAGCCGCGGCGAGGGATTCGGCGCGGACGTGAAGCGCAGGATCATGCTGGGGACACACCTGCTGAGCGCGGGGTACCAGGACGCGTTCTACGTTCGCGCCCTGCGGGCACGGCGCCGACTCGCCCAGGATTATGCCCGCGCCTTCGAACGCTGCGACGTCATCGCCACGCCCACGACACCCTCCCCCGCCTTCCGCATCGGCGAACGCGTCAGCGATCCGCTCTCGATGTACCTCGAAGACGTCTACACCGTCGGCGTCAACCTCGCGGGGTTGCCTGCGGCATCCATCCCGATGGGCGAGGCCCGCGTCGACGGCGCGACGCTCCCCGTGGGCGTTCAGCTCGTTGCGCCCGCGTTCGAGGAATCGCGGCTGCTGTGAGCCCGCTCGGTGCGCACGAAAAAGCCCGGCGCGCGTGCGCCGGGCTTGGTTCATCTACTCGAATGCGTGATCGTTACCGCTTGCCCTTGCGCGGGCCGAAGGAACGCTTCGCGCCGCCGCCGGGTTTGCCACCGCCACCGCCGCCGTAACCGGGCTTACCACCGCCGTACGAGGGCTTACCGCCGCCGGTGGGCGAATCGCCGCGGCTCTGGGCGCGGGGACCCTTCTTCGGCTTGTTCCCGAAGGGGCGGGGCTGCCCGTCGCCACGCGCAGGACCATCCTGCCGAGGACCGGCGTGGTGATGGGCGTGCGGGGGAGAGCCGGCGTTGCCGCTGTGGGGCGGACGCGAGCTGTGGTGGTGCGGCGGGCGCTGCTGGTGCTCGGGGATTTCAGTCCGCGGGATGTCCGGGAAGTCTTCGATGCGCGGGATCTTGCGGCCTATCAGCTTCTCGACCTGCCGGAGCAAATCTCGCTCCGAAGGATCACAGAAGGCGATCGCGATGCCCGCGGCACCGGCGCGGGCGGTACGCCCGATGCGGTGCACGTAGGCCTCCGGCTCCATCGGCAGATCGTAGTTGAACACGTGCGTGATACCGTCCACGTCGAGGCCGCGGGCCGCCACGTCCGTGGCAACCAGCACCTTGGCGCGACCGGCGCGGAACGCGTCGAGCGCACGCGTGCGGAAGTTCTGGGCCTTGTTGCCGTGGATCACCACGTTGTTCACGCCCGCCTCATCCAGACGCTTGCCGACCTTGTCCGCGCCGTGCTTGGTCTTGGTAAAGACCACCGCCCGGTTCACGCCCTCCTGCTGAAGCATGTAGTTCAGCAGGGTCTGCTTGTCACGGAACGAGATCATGTACAGGCTCTCTTCGATCCGCGCGGCCGGGGTGCCCGCGGGGGCCGCAGCGACCCGGACCGGGTCCGAGAGCAGCGACTCCGCGAGATGCACGATCTCGCGCGGCATCGTCGCCGAGAACAGCAGCGTCTGCCGCTTCTTCGAGAGCTTCGACGCGATGTACTGGATCGGCTTGATGAAGCCCATGTCCAGCATCCGGTCGGCCTCGTCGAGGATGAAGATCTCGATGGCGGAGAGATCGATCAGGCCCTGGTCCATCAGATCGACCAGACGCCCGGGAGCGGCAACGAGGATGTCGATGCCCTGGCGGATCGTCCGGACCTGGTGGAACTGGCTCACGCCGCCGAACACCACCGCGCCACGCAGGTGCGAGTTCCGGCCGTACGTCTTGAACGACTCGCCGATCTGGGCCGCGAGTTCACGCGTTGGGGAAAGCACCAGCACACGAGGGAGCACCGGCCCGCGCCGGGTCTTGTCGATCGGGGTGTCCGTCAAACGGTGGATAACAGGAAGAGCGAACGCGGCGGTCTTGCCGGTCCCGGTCTGCGCGGTCGCGAGAATGTCGCGCCCTTCGAGAATCGGGGGAATCGCCTTCGCCTGGATGGGGGTCGGGGTTTCGTACCCCTCTTCCGCGAGGGCCCGGGTGATTTGGTCCTTGAGTCCGAGTGCTTTGAATGCCATGCGAGAACAACAACTCCTGCGGTTCGTGCGCGAATGAGTGCGCAACGATCCGTGATTTCGGGCGAGACCTGGACCAAAACAGTTGGAACGAGGGCGGCCGTACTGGGGGGCGACACGCCGGGACCCCGAGGGGTTAATCCGACGCGGCCAGCAGTTTCCCAGCTTTATCCCAGCAGTCCCGATCGGGAGCACTGAGTCTGAGGCCACCGGCGATGAACGACATGATAGGCGCGCCACCCGACCCCGGCCGGGGCGCAACCCCACCGGTGCCAGACCTATACTTCGCCCCTCCCGATTCCCGGGAGCAGAAAAGGGCATCAACCTATGGCAGAGCGCCATTTCAACGTGGTGGTCATCGGCGGCGGTCCGGGCGGGTATGTCGGTGCGATCCGTGCCGCGCAGCTCGGGTATTCGGTCGCCATCATCGAGCGGGCCAAGATGGGGGGCGTGTGCCTGAACTGGGGTTGCATCCCCAGCAAGGCGCTCCTCGCCAACGCGGAGCTCTACGAGAAGGTCAACGGCAAGATGGACGCCTGGGGTCTGAAGGTCGAGGGCAAGGTCTCCCTCGACTGGGACAAGATCATCGGCCGCTCGCGCGACGTGGCGAGCAAGCTCAACAAGGGCGTTGAGTTCCTGATGAAGAAGAACAAGATCACGCACATCATCGGCAGCGGCAAGCTGCTCGCCGGTCGTGGCCCCGCCAACGGCAAGGACGCCGGCCAGAAGTGCCGCGTCGAGGTCCAGGAGTGCAAGGTCCAGGAAGAACTGACCTCGGCACCGGCCACCCCCGGCAAGGCCATCGAGACCATCACCGCCGACCACGTCATCGTGGCCACCGGCTCCGTGGCCCGCGACCTGCCCTTCGCCAAGTTCGACGGCCAGAAGATCTGGGGCGCCCGCGAAGCCATGTTCAACAAGGAAAAGCCCGCCAAGCTCGTCGTCATCGGCGCCGGCGCCATCGGCATGGAGTTCGCCTACTTCTACCACACCATGGGCACCAAGGTCACGGTCGTCGAGATGCTCGACCGCATCCTCCCCGTCGAAGACAAGGACATCTCCGACGCCCTCGCCAAGCACTACAAGAAGGCGGGAATGGACCTCAAGACCGGCTACACCACCACCAACGTCGAGAAGACCGCCACCGGCGTCAAGGTCACCATCGCCCCATTCGTCGGTGGCAAGGCCGATGAGTCCAAGAAAGAAACCATCGAGGCCGACCGCGTCCTCGTCGCCATCGGCGTCAAGGGCCGCACCGACGGCCTCTGTGACGCCTCGCTCGGCCTCAAGATCGAGCGCGACCACATCGTCACCGACTACATACCCGGCAAGACCATCAACCAGCCCGTCGACTACAAGACCAACATCCCCGGCGTCTACGCCATCGGCGATGTCATCGGCCCGCCCTGGCTCGCCCACGTCGCCAGCGAAGAAGCCATCCTCTGCGTCGAACGCATCGCCTGGCGCGACAAAAAGATCGGCCACGAACCCATCCCGATGGACTATTCCGGCATCCCCGGTTGCACCTACTGCCTCCCACAGGTCGCCAGCGTCGGCGCCACCGAGCAGAAGCTCATCGCCGACGGCCTCGTCAAGGGCAAGGACTACGACATCGGCTCCTTCCCCTTCGCCGCCAGTGGCAAGGCCATCGCCGCCGCCCACACCGAAGGCCTCGTCAAGATCATCCGCGGGCTCCCCCGCGGCGAGATCCTCGGTGCCCACATCATGGGCGACCAGGCCACCGAGCTCATCGCCGAGATGACCCTCGCACGCCGCCTCGAGGCCACTACCGAAGAGATCATCTGCACCGTGCACGCCCACCCCACCATGCACGAGGCCATGCACGAGGCGGCCCTCGCCAGCGAAGGCCGCGTCATCAACGCCTGATCCATCACCCCCAATGACACTCCAAGCCCGGGCACGTCCCGGGCTTTTTCGTGCGCACCCGGGCAAACACGCCCACAACCAGCAGACCACCCCGCCGACCCGCCGCGGAAGTCCACAGATCTTCCCGATCCTGTCCACCACCTGTTTCGGGCATCCAGGGTTTCACCCACCATCCCGATCCCCTGCGAGCCCAGTTCCCCCGACAGGGCAGGCCCGCGCCGTATCCACGTGTAAAGTGGGTAAAAACCCGCGAAATAGGCCGTGTTTAAAGCGGTATTGGGCACGGATACGAACGGCGTGCGAACTGAAGATGCAACAAAATCGCGGCGTCCCGCCCGCGAAATCGTCGCATGTCTTCCTGAAACAGCATTGCAGGAGTGAGGCTGATCGTATAGGTTCCGTACGCCGGTTTGGGGTTCGCTGACTTCGAGAGCGGCCGGTGATGAACGTCCTTGTGGAGGGGAACCACGAGGAGGTTGAAGTGAAAAGTCGTTTTTCTGTGCCGGCAACGGCACGCAGGGGAGCTGTGCTCGCGAGTGTGGTGCTGTGCGCCACGCAGGCGAGCGGTCAGGTCACAACCATCGCCAGCCTCGGCGCCGGCGGCGTACCGGGCAATGGATGGTCTCAGGACGCCAAGTTCGCACGCGGATGCGATGTCATCGCCTTCGCGAGCAACGCCAACAATCTCGTGCCGGGCGACACCGGCGGCACGGATGTCTTCGTCCGCGATCGAGCCGCCAACACCACGGTGCGCATGTCCGTGCGCGCCGACGGGACTCAGGCACCCGGGACCCATTGGCACCCGGACATCACGCCCGATGCGCGGTTCATCGTCTGGAGCAGCGACGCGACATCGCTCGTCCAACCGGCGACCGTCGGGCGGCACATCTTCCTGCGTGACCGTGACGCGAACGGCAACGGGGTCTTCGATGAACCCGGCCAGGTCACCGTCGAACTCATCAGCGCTTCCAGCGACGGAATCCCCGGCAACGGGCCCAGCTCCATGCCCGTCATCTCCGGTGACGGCCGGTTCATCGCCTTCCAGAGCGACGCCGCGAATCTCGTCAGCGGCGATACCAACGGCGCCACGGACATCTTCGTGCACGACCGCCTCTCGAGCAAGACCATCATGGTCAGCCGGGGCCTCACCGGCCAGAGTGGTGCGGGGCTCTCGAACGTGCCCAACATCTCGCGGGATGGCGCATACATCATCTTTCAGAGCAACGCCCCCGACCTCGTCTCCGGCGACACCAACGAAACCACCGATGTCTTCCGGTACTCCATCGCCAGCGGTGGGACAGAGACCGTGAGTGTGAACGCCCAGGGGGCACCACTCGCGGGCGGGAGCGTGCTTGGCAGTGAAGCCGTGGTCGGACCGTGCCTCTCCGGCGACGGTCGCCATGTCGTCTTCCAATCCACCGCGAGCAACGCGGTCTCCGGCGACGGCAACGGTCAGATCGACATCCTCGCCAAGGACATGGTCACCGGGCGCGTCTCCCTGATCTCGATGCGAGCCAACGGCGATCAGACCCAGTACCCCTGCGTAAGCCCCACCATCTCCGTCGACGGCAGATACGTCGTGTTCGGCACGCAGGACCCGCTGATCATCCCCGGCGACACCAACCGCCGCCAGGACATGTTCCTCCGTGACCGCGACGACGACAACGACGGCGTCTTCGACGAGCCGTCCCACATCAAGATCCGGCGCGTGAGCGTCGGCAGCGACGGAATCCAGCCCACGCTCGCCAGCTACGGCGGCCGGATCTGCGACGACGGTCACAGCGTCCTCTTCACCACCACCGCCGGCAACCTCGTCCCCGGCGACACCAACGGCTTCACCGACGTCTTCACCAGCTCGTGGGTCCACTTCTGCCCCGCCGACTGGAACCGCTCAACCAGCGTCGACGGAGACGATCTCATCTCCTTCCTCGCGGCATGGGACAACTCCGACGCCGACCTCGACGAGTCGGAGACGACCGACGGAGACGACTTGATCCTCTTCTTCTTTCACTGGGACCAGGGCTGCTGAGAGCCCCGGATCAGTTCGCTTCGCTCTCGGACTCGGGGACCGACGGCTCGGCGGCTTCCGCCGGCCGTCGGAACTCCGCCTCGCGGGTCTCGCGACGGGTTCGCATCTCGTACCGGAACTGGTCTTCACGATCCTGCTCGGGCATGTAGTAGATCTCAGGCACCGGGTAGGCACCCGGTTCCCAGGCGCGACCATGAACGACTCGCCACGGCTCAAACCCCCCCTTCAGCGTCACCGTGATCATCTGGTAGACGCGCCCTCCCATCCCGGGGCGCTCGTCGATCTCCGGCATAGGCCGGAACACGTCCACCTTCGCCTCGTGGGCCCGCACCCACACCCGGCCAACGTGGTACACCGGCTCCCCGCTCTGCTCGCTCTCCGGTGTCATCGGCATCACCTGCGGCCCGCAGTTCTTCGCGATCCGCTCGTAGAACACCTTCCGTGTCCCAATCGGCAGGTTCAGAACCATCGGCCACCGAACCGTGATGTCCCCCGCTTCCGTCGCCGTCGTGGCGTTGATCCGGTCGTTGCGGGGCGGGTACCGGTCAGCGACCCAGCGGACCGCCAGCGTCGTGCACCGCTCGATCGACGGTGTGTTCGGGCTGTCGGTCGTGGCCGTCGATCCTTGGACCGCCGGATAGTTCGAGTTGCCGTAGCAACCCGCAAGTCCGGCGGACGCGACGAGGCAGAGCAGAAGCGGTGTGATGCGCATGGTGGTCGGTATCCTTGTATTGCCGCGAAACTGTATCGGCCATCAGCCCCGACGACGGCGATACTGCGCAGGTCGTGTCGCGGCATAGAGCCCCGACAGGGGCGGAGCCACCGGGACCCGACGCCGCGGAGTCGCGATCACGCCCCGCGAACTCGGCCCGGGACCCACCAGCGAAGGTGCCTCCTCCAGCCGACAGTACCACAGCCGCAACCGGCGCAGGTTCTTGGGGAACTTGGACTTGAATCGTCTTTGTCTCACGTGCCCGCTATCGTATGGCGGGGTGGGGGTCCGTCGCGACTCGGGAAGCGACGGTGGTTTCAGGGGTTCGGCGTTCACGTGCCGGCGGGGGCCGGAGACGAAACGCGCCAGTTAGGGGACCGGGCCGAAAGGCTCCGGGATTTGCCATGCTTGCAGAGAGAATTGTCGGAACGACCGTTATGTCACTTCCCAACGCCATCCGGGTTGTGACCGCCTGCCGCGCTGACGCGCGCCAGGCCTTGTCCCGCGAACCGGAACTCCGGGTCGTGGGTGAACTGCAGGACGCTCGCGCCGTCGCGGGGCTCGTCCAGCGCCAGCAGCCCTCCGTCGCCGTGATCGACGGCTCGATGATCAGCGAGATCGCCCGAATCCGCGCCGCCAGCGCGGGCACGCGCGTGGTCGTGGTCCTCGAGTCCGGCGACGACCAGAGCGTGAACCGCGCCTTCGCCGCCGGCGCCACCGCCGTCGTCGGTGGCTCCGCGGTCGTCCGAGACCTCGGTATGGTCGTCCGGGCCGCCTCCAGGGGTTCGTCCATGCTCGTCATGGGCGGCCCCGAAGAGATCAACCACGTGCTCCGCCCCACCACCGCCGACCCGGGCACCGCCGTGGCCTCCCTCTCCGACCGCGAACGCGAGGTTCTCGCCTTCATCGCCCGCGGGCACACCAATAAGCAGGCCGCCGATCAGATCGGCGTCAGTGTGAAGACCGTGGAGAGCTACCGGGCCCGCATCATGCAGAAGTTGCAACTCACCGGCAGGGCCGAGCTCACCTCGCTCGCGCTCCGCGCCGGCATCATGCAGCCCAAACCGGAGTGACCGTCCGACCCAACGCGCGTCCCCGGCCCCCGAAACAGCGGGCCGGACGCGCCGCGCGCTCAGTACCCCTGCCGCTGAACCTCACGCATCAGGCTCATGAACGTCCCCGCCTCGCTCAACGCGGGATCGGGCTCGTTGCCCGTCGGCGCAAGCCGGTCGTACCCGCCGTCCGGGCGGAGCTTCCACGCGTGCCGCCTGTCCGCCAGCATGATCTCGATGATCTTCAGCAGCCGACGACGCAGGTCCGTGTCCCGCACCGGGACCGCGGCCTCAACCCGGTTCGACAGGTTCCGGTACATCCAGTCCGCGCTCGAAATGAACCATTCACCGTCTAACGGATCCTCCGCGCCGCACGCGAAGTGGAAGACGCGGCTGTGCTCGAGGAACCGGCCGATCACCGAGATCACCTCGATGTTCTCGCTCAACCCCGGCACCCCCGGCTTCAGGCAGCAGAACCCGCGCACAAACAGGCGGATCTTCACCCCCGCCTTGCTCGCCGCGTACAGCCGGTCCGTCATGTCCCGGTCTTCCATCGAGTTGATCTTCGCGAAGATCCGCGCCGGCAGCCCCTTCTTCGCGTTCTCCATCTCCCGCTCGATCATCTGGTTGAACGTCTGACGCATGTTGAACGGCGCCACCAGCAGCGTGTCGTACGACTGCGTCGCCGCCAACCCGGTCAGGTAGTTGAACAGATTCACCAGGTCGCTCGTGATCGCCGGATCACACGTGAGGAGCCCCAGATCCGTGTACAACTGCGCCGTCTTCGGGTGGTAGTTCCCCGTTCCAAGGTGCGCGTAACACCGCAGCCCCTTGTTCTCCTTCCGCACCACCAGGCTCGTCTTGCAGTGCGTCTTCAGCCCGAGCACGCCGTACGCCACGTGCACGCCGGCCTTCTCGAGCTGCCTCGCGAACCGCACGTTCCGCCCCTCGTCGAACCGCGCCCGCAACTCCACAAGGCACGCCACCTGCTTGCCCTGCTCCGCTGCGCGCACGAGATGCTCGATGAACGGTGAATCCGGCGATGTCCGGTACAACGTCTGCTTGATCGCCACAACGTCCGGGTCCGCCGCCGCCGCCGCGATGAACCGCTCCACGCTCGCCGAGAAACTCTCGTACGGATGGTGCACAAGAATGTCCTGTCGCCGGATCGCCGCGAAGAAGTTCGCCGGTGTCCGATCCGCGGGCGTCTCGCTGACAAGCCGCAGCGGCACCACGGGCTTCCACACCGGCTCCTTCAGATCCGGCCGGTCGAGGTCGCACAGCTCCGCCATCGCGGAAAACTCGGCGTCGCTCGGGATCGCGTACACGTCCTGCGGATCCAGGTTCAGGTTGTCCTGCAGCCAGCGCGACAGCGTCGACGACGCCCCCGCCTCGACCTCTACACGAACGGCCCGAGCAAACTTCCGCTGCTTCAGATCGGCTTCCACCGACTGCAGCACGTTGTTCGCCTCAAGGTCATCCTTCTGAATACCCGCCGAACGCGTCACCCGGAAGATCGCCTGCTCGTGGATCACCATCCCCGGGAACAGCCCCGCCAGGTTCTCGCGGATGATGTCCCGCAGAAGCACGTACCGGCACGTCCGATCGCTCGACCCCGGCAGCTTCACGAAGCGCCGGATGTTTGGGATCTTCAGACGCGCATGCTGCATCTCCGCGCCGCGATCACCCGTCGCGCGGTCCGACTGCGCGGTCTCCGCGTCACGCGGGTCCTGCGCCAGAATCGCGAGGTTGTCCGACAGATTCGAGATGAACGGGAAGCGGTGGGCCGGATCAACCGCCAGCGGTGTCAACGCCGGGAACACGTTCTTCTCGTGCCACTCCGTCGCCCACTGACGCTCCTTGTCCGTTAACTGAGACCACCGCAGGATGTGCACGCCCTCCTTCGCAAGCGAGGGAAGCAACTCCGCCGTCCAGATCCGCGCCTGCTCCAGCTGCAGCGACCCCGACATCTCGCGGATCACCGCCAGCTGCTGGCGCGGCGTCAACCCGTCGTGCTGCGGCGAATCCACACCCGCGTGGATCTGTCGCTTCACCAGCCCCACACGCTTCATGTAGAACTCGTCGAGGTTGCTCGTGAAAATCGCCAGAAAGCGCGCGCGATCCAAGAGCGGCACCCGCGAGTCCGCCGCCTGCGCGAGAACCCGCCGGTTGAACTCCAGCCACGAGATGTCCCGGTTGAAGAACCGAACCTCGCTGTCTGCCGCCTGCGCCCGTACAGGGCTTGTCCGATGTGGTGCCATATCTCCCGCCGCCTGTGCAATGCCCGAAAACCCGGGCCAGAAGCCTACACACATCGGCGGCCCCCGCCCTCCCCCGATTCAATTTTGCTCGGTTCGGTCGCCGTGCGGATCCCGCCGCCGCCCTCATCGCCCGCACACGCCGCACACCCCGCACAACTCCAACCTCACACCGCCGCCACGCTTCCGATTTGTGGCCGCTCTCCGCTCCCTGGGGTAGTTTCCACCCAGAGAGAGAACCGGGCGCACCCCGCCCCCGGTGACGTTGGAACCAAACCCTTTGAGGAGAGAAATGATGAAGAACTTTGTGATTGCTATGGGTGTGTTGCTCGCCGCTGCTGGTGCATCCAACGCGCAGGTCTGGAGCGAAGTGGGCGACGCGGGCGAACTCGCCGGCACCGCTCAGGCCGTCACCGGCTCGGGCCCGCTGAGCACCATCCTCGGTAACCTCGGTGAGAACGACGTCGATATGTACCAGATCCGCATCGACGATCCCTCGCAGTTCCTCGCCCAACACACCAGCACCTTCAACTTCGACAGCCAGGTGTGGCTGTTCAACATGGACGGTACCGGCGTTGCCTTCAACGACGACACCAACGGCCTCCGCGGCCAGATCAGCGCCCCCGCCATCGCCGCGGGCAACTACCTCCTCGCCATCTCCGGCTGGGACCGCGACGCCGTCGACAGCAACGGCGCCGCCCTCTGGCTCGACACCCCCTTCAACAACCAGCGCGCCCCCGACGGCCCCGCCGCCGCCAACCCCGTCGCCGGCTGGAGCGGCGGCGTCGCCTCCCGCGGCAACTACGTGATCGCCGTCCGCGGCGGTTCGTTCGTCCCGGCCCCGGGCGCCCTCGCCCTCGCTGGCCTGGGTGGTGCCCTCGTCGGCCGTCGTCGTCGCAAGTAAAGACCTGATCGCGAACACGCTGCCGCAACCAGCTCCACGTTCACAGGCCGTCCCCATCGCGGGGACGGTCTGCTTTTTGGCCAGTCATCAAACGGCCGCGAGCGTCCTCATCGCGCGCGGCCGCGTGCTCCTGGTATCCGTTCGACGTCGACCCCCGAATGCCTGCGCATCAAACCACCCTCCCCTCTCTGTAGGTGGGGGCTTGCGTGCTGCCGCGGGAACGAACGAACCCTCGAGCGTCGGTCCCGAAGAACCCGGGACCGTGTGAACAACACCTTTCCCTACGCGAGCCCGCCGACCCGGTTGCAGCCACCCCCGCAAAACCACCCCGCAACCACCCCTCAACCACGCCGCCTGCACGCCAGCGCAAGCACCGCCAGCCCCACCACCGCCGCGACCGATGATCCCCCCAGAATCCCGATCTTCGCCGCGTTCAGTTGATCGGGGTTCACCTCTCCACCCTTCACGAACGCGAGGCTCGCGATGAACAACGACATCGTGAAACCGATCCCGCCCAACCACGCCGCGCCGTGGATGTGACGGAACGTCACGCCCGACGGCAACACACCAAGCCCAAACTTCACCGCCAACACGCTCGCAACAAAGATCCCCACGGGCTTGCCGATCACCAGCCCCAGCACAACGCCCACACACTCCTTCGACGACAACAACGCCGACACCGGCGTATCGCCCGTCGACAACGGCACCCCCGCGTTCGCCAACGCGAAGATCGGCACAATCAAGAAGCTCACCCACGGAACCAGGCTGTGCTCCAGCCGCTGCATCGGGCTCTGTGCCTTCTCGCACGCATCCTCGACCCCGCTGATGTACGCCTGCTGATCACCGTTGAGCAGCGGCGACGCGCTCGCCGACGACGAGGCCGCCAGCGTCTCCGCCGCATCCCGCGTAAACAACGCGAAGGACCGGATGTCCTCCCTGCTCTTGCTCGGGATCGCCATCGCCGTCAACACTCCCGCGATCGTCGCGTGAACCCCCGAGTGGTGAATGAACCACCACACCACCCCGCCCACCAACAAATACAGCACCGGCCACCGAACCCCGCTCCGGTTCATAATGAACATCACGCCCAACGCCCCGAACGCCATCAGCATGTTCACGACCGACGGACTCTCCGTATAGAACAACGCGATCACCAGCAACGCGCCAAGGTCGTCCGCCACCGCCAGCGTCGTCAAAAACACCTTCAACCCCGCCGGCACCCGCGAGCCCAGCAGCCCCATCACCCCCAACGCAAACGCGATGTCCGTCGCCGTCGGTATCCCCCACCCGTGCATCCCCTCCCCGCCCCTGTTCACCGCCGCGTAAATCAACCCCGGCACCGCCATCCCACCCACCGCCGCGATCAGCGGCAACGACGCCCGCTTCAGCGAGCTCAACTCCCCGAACAACACCTCACGCTTGATCTCCAGCCCCACCATAAAGAAAAACACCGCCATCAGCAGGTCGTTGATCCACAGCAGCAGCGGCGCATCCCACCCAAACCCCCCCAGCTTCACGTTCAGGTGCAGCTTCTGGAACAACCACACGTAGCTCTCCGCCCACGGCGAGTTCGCCCAGATCATCGCCACCGCCGCCACGCCCACCAGCAGCACGCCACCCGCCGCGCTCAAGGATGCAAACCGCCCAAACGCCAGCGAAACCCGGTCCGCCGCCGTCTTCGACGATGTCCGCAATCTGATCTTCGGTACATCCTGCCCCACGACAAGCCTCCATCCAAACCAAAGCCAAACAGAATAGTACAGTGCGTGCTGAGCATAGCGACTCTTCAAACCGCTTTGAAATCGAGCACTCAACCCGGGGAAAAATCTTGCCGATACCTCGACATCCCAGAGGATCCCCAGTGTTCAGAGTCGACGCCCCGCCACCACCTTCTTCGCTACCCAACGGCCCGAGCCGCTTGGGCTACCGCTCGCTCCTCGTCCTTGTTCCCATCATCATCCTCCTCATGGGAATCGTCGGCGGAACTCTCAACTCGCTCCTTGTCTCCCGCCAAGCCAGCCAAGCCCTCCGCGAACGCGAGCTCGATCGCGGCCGCACCATCGTCTCCGCCATCGCCGCCGCCGGTCAGACTGTCGCCGACGAATCCCATACCCAGAAGTTCGTCGAACTCCTCGCCGCCGAACGCGGCGTCACCCTCATCATCGTCGCCGTCTCCGACCCCGACGGCCCCCGCGTCCTCGCCTCCAGCCGCCCCGAATGGGCCGGCAAGACCCTCGACAAACTCCCAACCCACAACGTCGCCGAAGATATCCGCGAAGCCCTCGACCACGGTGAACACCACGGCGTCCACCTCCACGAGACCGAGATCGACTTCACCGCCCCCTTCGCCTACCAACGCAACGGCACAACCGTCCGCGGCGTATGCATGGTCCACCTCGACCGCACCCTCCTCGATGCCGCCGTCGACACCGCATCCGCCGCCACCATGGCCGCCATTCTCCTCCAATCCCTCGCCGCCATCGCCCTCCTCTACGCCCTCGTCTTTCGACCCCTCCGCTCCCTTTCCGAAACCATCAGGCGCAGACTCTCCGGTGACCTCGCCGCCCGCGTCACCGTCCCCGGACTCGGCGAAATCCGACTCGCCTCGCTCGAGTTCAACCGCATGCTCGACGCCCTCGAGAGCCACGAATCCGAGCTCGAGCACAGCGGCCGCGCCCTCGCCGACGCCGAGCTCAAGTTCCGCTCCCTCGTCCTGAACATCCCCGGCCTCACCTACCGCCAGGAACTCCGCGACAACAACCGCTTCAGCTTCGCCAGCGACCCCACCCGCGACATCCTCGGCGTCGAACCCGACGAGCTCCTCGCCTCGCCGGATCTCCTCGCGTCCATGATCCACGAGGACGACCGCGCCCGCCGCGAAACCGCACGTCAGACAGCCCTCGACAGCCTGGGCGTCTTCGAACTCGAATACCGCGTCCGCCACAGCTCCGGCCAGTTCCGCTGGGTCCACGAGAAGGGCCACGTCGTCTTCGACGACTTCGGCCCCTCCTTCATCGACGGCGCGATCATGGACATCCACGATCGACGCGAGGCCGAGCAACGCCTCGTCAGCAACGAGGCCCGCGTCCGCCGCATCATCGACACCGCACTCGACGCCGTGGTCTGCATGGACGCCGCCGGTCGCGTCACCGCCTGGAACGCCCAGGCCTCTCGCACCTTCGGCTTCACCTGCGAAGAGGCGCTCGGCCGCGAGATGAGCGAGCTCATCATCCCCGCCGAGTTCCGCGAGGCCCACCGCGCCGGCCTCAAACGCTTCATCACGACCGGCGAATCCCGCGTCCTCGGCCGCCGCATCGAAGTCCCCGCCGTCACCAGCGACGGCACGCCCCTCAGCATCGAACTCGCCATCACCGCCAACCACGACGCCGACGGCACCACCTTCAGCGCATTCCTCCGCGACATCTCCGCCCGCAAACGCGCCGAAGCACAGCTCCTCGACGCCTCTCAGGAACTCGAACAGGAACGCGAACGCTTCGAGCTCGCTCTGTCCGGTGGTGAACTCGGCTCCTGGGATCTCAACCCCCTCACCGGCTACGTCCTCGTCGACTCCCGCTGGCTCGCCCAGCTCGGCCTCGCCGAAGAAGCCGCGCCCATCACCTTCAACGACATCCTCGATCTCATCCACGAGGACGACCGCTCCTCCACCACCGCCACTCTCCAGGCCCACCTCAACGGCTCGACCGAGCTCTTCGAAGCCGTCTACCGCGTGCGCCACTCCGACGGTCAGTGGCGCTGGCTCCTCTCCCGCGCCCGCGTTATGTCCCGCGACGAGAACAACGCCGCGATCCGCCTCGTCGGTACCCACTCCGATATCACCGACCGCGAACTCCAACGCCTCGAAATGGTCCGCCTCCGCGACGCCGCCGAAGCCGCCAGCCGCGCCAAGAGCGAGTTCCTCGCCAACATGAGCCACGAGATCCGGACCCCCCTCACCGCGATCCTCGGATACTCAGACCTCCTCCGCGAAGAAAACGCCGGCGAAACCTCCGAACGCCGCCGCGCCGAACTCGTCGACACCATCAAGAAGGCCGGCGACCACCTCATGATGGTCGTCAACGACATCCTCGATATCTCCAAGATCGAAGCCGGCCGCATGCAGGTCGAGAGCGTCGAAACCGACCTCCCCGCACTCCTCGCCGCCGTCGACTCTCTCATGCGCCCCCGCGCTCAATCCAAGGGCCTCATCTTCTCCACCGAACTCCTCGGCCCCATCCCCTCCTCTGTCCTCACCGACCCCACCCGCCTCCGCCAGATCCTCATCAACCTCTGCGGCAACGCCGTCAAGTTCACCGAACGCGGCGAGATCCGACTCTCCATCAACAACGTCGACAACTCCCTCGTCGTCGACATCACCGACACCGGCCTGGGCATGTCGCCCGAACAAGCAAGCCTCCTCTTCCAGTCCTTCACCCAGGCCGACACCAGCATGAGCCGCCGATTCGGTGGCACCGGCCTTGGCCTCTGCATCTCCCGCCGCCTCGCCCAACTCCTCGGCGGCGACGTCGAACTCATCCACACCGCCCCCGGCGTCGGCTCCACCTTCCGCGTCGTCCTCCCTCTCTCTCCCTCCCCCTCCGCTTCACTCGTCCACTCCCTCGACTCCGTCCGCCGCCCCAACCCCCTCCCCCCAACCCCCGCCTCAACCACCGAACCCCTCCGTGGCCGCATCCTCCTCGCCGAAGACGGCCCCGACAACCAACGCCTCATCTCCTTCCACCTCCGTAAAGCCGGCGCCGACGTCACCGTCGCCGAAAACGGCGCCATCGCCCTCCGTCTCCTCGACGATGCCTCCGCCGCCGGCACACCCTTCGACCTCCTCATCACCGATATGCAGATGCCCGAAATGGACGGCTACACCCTCGCCACCACCCTCCGCAACCGCGGCTCCCGCCTCCCCATCCTCGCCCTCACCGCCCACGCCATGGCCGAAGACCGCGCCAAGTGCATACACGCCGGTTGCGACGACTACACCACCAAGCCCATCGACAAGGCCCACCTCGTCGCCACCGCCCGCAAGTGGCTCGGCGCTTCCGCCAACACCCCCAACGCCGCCTGATCCCATTTCCGCTTCCACTTCCCGCCACCCCGCGGTACAGTGAAGCCAGATGCGACACACCCTGATCTGTGCCACCGCCGTCACCCTCCTGGCCGCGACCGCCCCCGGTTCGCCCCTTGAATCCACCTGGCCCTGGTCCGGCTCCCACCTCACCTCGCCCCCCATCACCGCCGCCTCTCCCCTCGCCGGCTTCTACGCCGCCGCCGACGCCACCTCCGACCGCATCGAGGTCCGTGACCTCCGCGGCACCCTCCTCCGCGCCATCACCCGCGACCAGATCGCAACCCTCGTCCCCTCCGTCGCACTCTCCGACTCCCCAGACGGCCCCGCCGCCCTCTGCTTCTCAGACTCCGGCCGTCTCCTCTTCATCGCCATCCGCGACGACGCCAACGGCTCCACCGGCGACGCCATCCTCCGCTACGACACCCACACCAACGACCTCCGCCTCTTCGCCTCCCTCGACCTCGGAAACGTCACCCCATCCCAACGCCCCGCCCTCGCCTTCTACCGCGGCCGCCTGTTCGCCGCCGAACCCCTCCAGCTCCGCGTCTTCCGCGCCAACGCCAACGACCTCACCGGAATCTCCCAAGCCTCAACCGCTCTCCAGGGAATCCGCTCCCTCGCCGTCGACCGCGACTCCGCCACCCTCCTCGCCGAATCCGGCGGCACCCTCTTCCGCGCCTCCGCCCTCTCCACCCCCATCGCCTTCACCGCCGGCCCCCTCATCGGCCCCACCGACGCCATCACCTTCGCCGATCACTTCGGCACCTCCCCCGCCGGCATCTTCTTCATCAACACCCTCTCCCCCACCACCATCCGCTTCGCCCCCCAACCCCAGGCCATCGGCTCCGCCACCTGGAACCCCTCCGTCTACTCCACCTCCGCCTCCGCCGTCCCCTCCCTCGCCGCCACCGCCGACGGCACCCTCCTCCTCGCCAACTCCCTCGGCCCACGCCGACTCTCCGAATCCGCCGACTCCCGCCTCTCCTTCGAAGCCTTCGCCCAGGACGAGTTCAACCAACACGTCGCCTTCGCTCGCAGCCTCATCAACCCCGCAGGCTGGGTCATCGACGCCGACGTCCAACTCGGCTTCTCTCGCTTCCACCCCGCCTCCCCCGATGCCGCGGCATGGACCGTCCTCATGCTGCTCCTCTCCGACCGCATCAACGCCGACCCCAACGCGCAGGCCGATATCGCCCGCGTCCTCCGCCGGTACGCCGACCGCGCCCCCGACGGCATCGGCCCCCTCCGCAACGCCGACGGCATCTTCTGGCACTGGCTCAACCCCGCCACCGGCGGCGACGCCGGCTGGGGCGACGGCTACGCCACCATGAGCACGATGAAGATCGTCCTCGCCGCCGACCGCGCCTGGCAGCGCTTCCCCACCAACCCCGACATCGAAGCCTCCGCCCGCGCCATCATCTGCTCCATCCAAAACTGGGACGCGTACTTCACCCCCGGCGACGCCCGCATGGCCCTCCTCGCCCTCACGTCCTCCGGCCCACTGTCCACCTCCTTCAGCACCGGCTGGCACGAAGGCTTGATGTTCGCCGAGCAGGCCGGCGCCTTCGGCGGCCCCAACGGTGACAACGCCGCGACCCGCTGGACCACCCGCTCCAACTGGGCCCTCGCCTCCATCGTCACCGGCCGCCCCGTCACCGTCAGCGCAGGCTTCTCCCACCTCCCGGCCTTCATCACCGCCTACGGCGCCACCACCAGCCCCACGTTCCGGGCAAACTCCGCCTGGCAGACCCAAGTCGCCAACCTCCGCCTCTCCAGCGCCGCTTGGACCGACGACAACGCCCCACGCTTCTTCACCGTCTTCAGCGCCGGCACCACCCGCTCCGACTGGGGGGGCTACAACGCCGACTCCTTCAGCAACCACCCCGGCGACCTCACCACATTCCCCTCACTCCTCGCCCTCTCCCTTGATTCCACCGGCGCACGCCCGGCCGATGTCGCCGCCGCGTACCACGCCTACCGACGCGGCGCACGCCAGACCTTCCTCGGCGGCGCATCCATCTTGTACCGCCGCTCTCGCATCGACCCCGCCTACCAGCCCAACTCCGCCGGAATCCCCGATGTCACCATCGGCGGCCTCGCCCTCGGCGAGTTCCTCTCCCCCGGCAGCCTCAACGCCGTCGTCGCCCGCCCCATCCGCGGCTGCTGGTGCCCCGGTGACTTCAACCGCGACTCCAGCGTCGACGGCGACGACGTCGTCGCCTTCTTCCAAGTCTGGGACATGGGCCTCATCGAAGGCGACTTCAACGCCGACTCCAGCGTCGACGGCGACGACGTTGTGGATTTCTTCGCTCGCTGGGATTCCGGCTGCTAGTCAGCCCGCGTTCTGGTACAACACCATCATGGCAAAGAAGAAGTCCAAAGCCGTCAAGAAGTCCGCGCCCGCGAAGCCCGCCGCCAAAGCCCCTAAGGCCGCCGCGAAAAAGCCAGCCGCAAAACTGGCCTCAAAGCCGGCCGCGAAGCCCTCCAAGAAGCCCGCCGC
>JBEIUO010000055.1:0-8650 GCA_040374335.1 Phycisphaeraceae bacterium | reverse complement strand
TTCCTCGACCGCATCGCCGCCGAGTACCGCAAAGGTCGCATCCTCCTCGTCGGCACCACCAACATGGACGCACAAAAGCCCGTCCTCTGGAGACTCGGGGCCCTCGCCGCGACGAACCACCCCGATCGCCGCAAACTCTTCATCGACGTCCTCATCGCCTCCGCCGCCATCCCGGGCGTCTTCCCCCCGGTCCTCATCGATGTCGTCGCCGACGGCAACCACTACTCCGAACTCCACTCCGACGGCGGCACCGCCGCCCAGGTCTTCCTTTACCCCGCCTCATTCTGCATCTCCCAGTTCGCGGATGAGTACGGCTTCTCCGGCCGCAAACGCCACGCCTATGTCATCCGCAACAGCCGCCTCGCCCCGGACTGGGAACAAGTCCACCCCCGCACCATCACCCTCGCCCAGCGCGCCGTCGCCACCTTGATCAAGTCCCAGGGCGTCGGCGATCTCTACCGCATCTACCTCGGATGCCAGCGCGACGGCATCGAGTTCAACCTCGCCTCCATCCCAGACGACTTCGTCGACAGACCATCCGACACCTTCGACCGCGAGTACATGAAGAAACTCTTCCAGGTTGGCTTTCAGCTCGGCCAGACCGACGGCGTCTGGACCCATTCGCCACCCGGTTTCGAGCCCCCGGCAGCGCGGACCATCCCTAAGCCTCACCCCACCGGTTCCATCGGCAGCCCGATCCCCGATGCACGCCCCGCCCCCTCCCGGTAAACTCCGAGCGTTCGAGCCCCCCAACTCACGCACCGAGGTCCACATGAATCCGAGCAACCCCTCCCGCCGTGATTTCATCCGCTACGCCGGCGCCAGCATCGCAACCGCCGCGGTCCTCGGTTCCCCTCGCATCGCCCGCGCCCACCGCGACACGCGCCTCCGCGTCCTCTCCATCGGTGTCATCGGCACCATCGGCGGCGCCGACCGCGGCCACATCGCCTCCCACCCCGCGGTCGACATCGTCGGCCTCTGTGACGTCGACGCCGGCGCCCTCGCCCAAGCCGCCAAAGACCACCCCATCGCCTTCACCTGCGAAGACTACCGCGAGGCATTCGACAAGTACGGCGACAAGTTCGACGGTGTCATCGTCGCAACCCCCGACCACTCCCACTGCGCCATCATGACCACCGCCCTGGCGCGGGGCAAGCACGTCTACGGCCAGAAACCCCTCGTTCAACAGCTGGAAGAACTCGACATCCTCGAACGCGCCGCCCTCGCCCGCCCCAAGCTCATCACCCAGACCGGCGCGCAACGCATCGAACACGCCGCCCGCCGCGCCGCCGTCGACATCCTCAAGAGCGGATCGCTCGGCAAAGTCATCGATGTCCACATCGCCTTCGGCAACGGATCCCACGCCGGCGGCCACTACTTCGCCGACGGCACCCTCGGCGAACCTACCCAGCCCCCCTCCGGATTCAACTACGACCTCTGGCTCAACGGCGCACAGGAAGAACCCTGCCGCCCCCAGATGGTCCAGCGCCAGTGGCGAAGCTGGTGGAAGTACGGCGGCGGCCAGATCACCGACTGGGTCGTCCACCTCACCGACGTTGTCTTCTACGCCTTCCCCGAACTCACCTCCCCCCGCCGCGTCACCACGCTCACCCCCTCCACCGACCTCTCCAACTTCCACGCCAACCGCGTCGTCTCCACCCTCACCTATGAAGTCACCAGCCCCAAGTTCGCCGGCCCCACCTGCAACTTCCACTTCTACGACACCGGCATGAAGCCCGACCGCGCTCTCCTGGGCATCGGCGAAGGTGAATGGCCCGGCGGCATCTTCACCATCGTCGTCTGCGAAGGCGGCACCCTCGTCCTCGCCCCCGAAGGCCCCCTCGAAATCTGGCGCGATGGCACCAAGACCGACGGCATGACCATGCCCGGCCTCCCCACCTACGACAAGTTCAACCACTGGCACGCCTGGGTCGACAAGGCCCTGGGCATCGACACCCCACACCTCTGGATGCCCTTCGCCACCGGCCTCCGTTGCACCGAACCCGGCATGCTCGCCGTCAAGGCCGCCAAGTACCGTGGCCAGACCCTCGAGTGGGACCGCAAGTCCCTCTCCTTCACAAACAGCCCCGAAGCCACCATGACCATCGTCCGCCGCGAGTACCGAAAGGGCTTCGAGCCCGTCCGCCTCTAAACCCGCCCACTCCAACCTCACGCCTCGCTGAAGAACCCACCGCCCATGTCCTTTAGCTTCCCCGCCCTCACCAACGCAACCCAGATCTTGTCCGCAAAACCGTCCGGCGGCTGAATCGCATCGATGTTCGACTTCCGCCCCCCCGACATGTACCGCCCCCCAAGCTTCGACTCGTCCGCAAGCCGCCCGATCTTCAGCCGCTTGTGAAACGCCCGAAACGCCGCGTCCAACTCCTCCGCCGTGAACTCCGGCAACGGTGCCGTCGTCGCCGCCACCACGCGCCCCTCGATCTTGTCCAAGATCGCATCGAGCCCATCCACATCCCGCGCATTCGTCAACTGCGTCACCCGCTCCTGCTCGTGCGTCAGCCGCGACAGCAGCCTCGCCACCAACCCCCAGTTCTCTGCCGGGTTGCCCTTGCCCTTGCGAAGATCCGCCGCCACCGACCGCGCTTTCTCGATCACGTTCATACCCAAGGGTACCCATACCCCGGCCATCCCGCCGCCAACCTGCCCCTCACCCCGTAAAACCTGCAGCCCTCGGCCCCACAAGCCGATCTCTCCTCCATGCACCTCGCCCTCGAACCCGCCGCGATAAACGGTGACCTCCCCCTCAACCCCGCCCAACGCCGCGCCTACCTCGACTTCCACCGCGACCGCAACGCCCACAACGCCGCCCTCTCCGCCGCCGAAGGCATCGAGACCCTCCCCGCCACCGGCAGCATCGTCTTCGAACCCGCCTGGTCCCCCGCGCGCCACGACGTCGCCGCGTTCTTCCGCTGGGCCAGCGACCGCGCCCGCCTCCGCTTCGGCCTTGATCCCATCTCCGTCATCGACCTCGGCTGCGGCGGCGGCTTCGTCGCCTCCCTCCTCGCCGACGCCGGACTCCACGGCGACTACCTCGGCATCGACCTCACCCCCCGCGCCTCCTGGAGCTCCCGAACCCTCGGTGGCCTCCGCGTCCGATTCCTCCAGGCCGACATCGCCCTCATCCCCGACCACCAACTCCCCGCGGCAGACCTCATCGTCTCCGCCACCGCGCTCGAACACATCGAGGACGACCACGGCGCCATCAACCGCCTCGCCTCACGCCTCTCGCCCCGCGGCATGCAGGCCCACTTCGTTCCCGGCGAAGCGGCTCTGGACCTCTACGGCCCCCACGGTTGGCGGCAGTACTCCCCACGCTGCCTCCGCGCCCTGTTCCCTACCGGCGACATCTACCGCTACGGCGGCCCGGGCACCAATCGCCTCCACGCCTCACTCATCACACGCCCCACCGCCAAAGGCCAACCCGACGGCCGCGCCCGCCACCCCCGCCTCTACGAACTCGCCCTCCTCCGCGCCCGCCAGCTCGACGCGGCGAGCAACCACGCGCAGGCCTCCATGTACGGCGTCCTCGTCGCGCCGGGCGCCGACTGATCCATCGCGAGCCGGAGCTCGGCGCAGCAACGAAACAGGCACCGTGTTGGCCGCCCGCCATCAGGACTAGCCCGATGACGAGGCGGCCAACCGCGGTGCCGTCTCTCCTCCAGAGAAACTCAGTCCCTCAGCAATCGCTCAACCGCGTGCCGAGGTGTTCGCCGATCAGTGCGCGGCCGGAGCCTTGCCCGCGGTCGTGGCGGTCGGGCGCTGGTTGGCGTCGTTGCCCGCGCCGGGCTTGCTCGCCGGTGCATTCGCGACGGCAGGACTCGGGATCGGCATGGTGGGCTTCGCTGCCGAAAGCTGATCCGTCGCGCCGGGGGCCGGTACGCGGTTCGCGCCGGGCTTGTCCTTACCCTTCCCGCCCTCGTTGGACCAGGCTTCCTCTTCCAGCTTGGTGCTGGCATCGGTAGCGGTCTGATTGGCGGGCCGGTTGCCCTTACCGTGAGCGTCCGCGCCGGGCTTGGCCTCGTGGGCCTTGAATCCGGCCTTGCCGATCGCGGAGCACGCGGCTTCGCATCCGGCCTGGTCGGCCTTCATCGTCGCGGCACCGACCGTGACCGCGGCGTTCGAAACGCCCTTGACGTCGCGGAGTGAGTTGGTGACCTTGGTCACGCAGGCGTCGCCGGACATGCCATCGATCTCGAGGGTCCTGCTGCTCATCATCGTCGTATCCATGGGAACAACCTTTCGTTGAAACGAGTGCCTCCGAGGCGGCCGCATACCACCACGGGCGGGAGCACTCTTGCTTGTGAACAAGGAATCGAACACGGCTAGTGCCGTGATCAGAAGCCCGGAACGGTGTCTCCCGCGGCCTCGGAGAGGCGCGGCGTGGCACGGCGTTCCGATTGCGGGTGGCGGACCACGGGGTTCGGAGCGGAAGCCTCCGAGCCCGTCGACACATCGGTCGCGCCGCCGCTCTTGAAGATGTCCTTCGCGATCGTCACGCGTGCAGAGGAGTTCGCGTGTGCGGAGATCAGAATGTTCCCATCCTTGATCTTGCCCTCGTACCGCTTGGCCTCGAGTTCCGGGATGCCCATGCCGATCAGCGCACCCGCGATGCCACCGGCGGTCGCACCGACGGCTATGCCGCCGAGCGCGGCCATGATGGGACCGGCCGCGATGAACGGGCCGAGGCCCGGGATCGCGAGCAAACCGATGCCCGCGAGAAGGCCGAGCGTCCCGCCGACGATGCCGCCGCTGCCGGCGCCGATCGTGGCCCCCTCGGGGGCCTTGGTGTTCTTCTCGTGGGCGAAGTCGCGGGTGCTGGTTTTGTCGGGAAAGAGAACCGAGATGTCGTTGTCGGCGAAGCCGGAGGACTTCAAGCGGCTGACGACGTCGTGGGCGATGGACTCGGAGGGTGCGATACAGAACACGGCTGTGCTCATGCTGTGCTCCTGTGGTACGTGCGAACGATCAGCGTCGCTGCGTGCGACGGTCACTTGGTCTTCAGTTCGAGTTGATTGACCACTTTCGCCGCGCCAGCGATCAACTTTGCCTTGGACTCGATCGAGTCCTTCTCCGCCTGGCTATCCACGACGCCCCACAGCGTGACCATCCCCGACTTCTCGGTGATGATCTTGCAGTTCTGCGCGTTGATCGACATGCTCTTGTCGTCCATGATCGCGCTGCGGATGTCCGCGGTGGTCTTGATGTCCGCGCTTGCCTGGGACTGATCCAGCGGCGTCACGCCGCCGACGCCCTTCTTCGCTGGGGTGATGACCGGCGCAGGGGTGCCCGCAGTCTTCTGCGGCGTTGCTTTATTCTCGCACCCCGGCACGAGAAGGAGGACGCCTGCGGCAACTGCCGCGGCAGCAATGGATCGATTCATGGGATGCTCTCCGAGTGGTCGAGTGGTGGAACGCGGGGCGTGACGCACGATGCGGCTTTAGCAGCAACATCTGGGTACATCATGACACCGGATCACCGAATGACCACAGAGCAATTGCCCCTGTTCCGCGCGGTCGAGAACACGCGGGGCTGACTTCGCGAGAACAACTCGGCCCACTACGAGCGAGTGGGGCCGTGCGGCTCGCTCATCTCAATCGCGGCTGCTCGGGGAATGCACGCTCGTCGCACCGAGTGCTACAGGTTCATCAGCGTGATGGCGATCTGGAGCGTCGTAGCCACGCTGACCCAGATCAAGTACGGAATCTGCGCGAAGGCCACCCACCGGGCCCGTGGCCAGATCACCCACATCATCCACACGATCGAGCCCAGCACGATCAGGATGTCGATGCTCGCAAGAGGTAGATTCCGCATGCCGAACTGGATCGGCGTGAAGACGAGGTTCGCGACAAGGTTGATCCCGAACGGCAGCGCAACCTTCAACGGGAACTTCCGGCGAATGGTCTGAACGAACACGAAACCGAAGCTCACGGCGATGATCGGATAGAGAAGCGTCCAGATCATCCCGATCGTGGCGGGAGCGGGAGTCCAGCTCGGCTTGCTGAGTTGGTTGTACCAGGTCATCCAGTCCATGGAGCACGCTCGGTTCTTGGGTACGAGAGGATCTGCGACACGAGGACCATACACACCATCTACGACGAGCGATGGCGATCCAGCCACGACGGACCGGGCCTGATCTGGTAACCGTTCGAATCTCGCAGGCACCACCGGGGCTTCGATGGGCCTGTCGCCGCTTGCATTTGCGAGAAGGAGCCACGATACTGCCGCGGTGCGGGTCACGGCCCGCGACAACCCGCTTGCTCGCACAACGCAGGTGCATCCGCATCATGCGGTGAGCGAACCGCCGAGAGAGTGAACGCCCGGCAACCGACAGCACCCTACGATGAGGACCAGAAGATGATATCGAAGCTGTTCGTGTTTCGACTTGCGTGTCTCGTGGTCCTGTGCCTCGCGTGGCCGGTGCGTGCGCAGGTCGATTACAGCAACAACCATCCGTGGAATCAGAAGGCCGATTCCGGGCCGGACGCGGAGGTGCCCGGCTGGTTCTACAACCTCGGCATCACCGGCCTGCGTGCGCGGCTCGTGCCGGACGAGCCGAAGGCCTTGCTGATCAAGTACGTCTTCCCGAAGTCGCCCGCGGACGGGCTGGTGAACGTCGGCGATCTCGTCATCGGCGCGGGCGGCACGCTGTTCAAAGAGAACCACCGCAACGGCTACGGCGAAGCGGTGTTCGGGGCCGATGGTCCGATCTCGGAGCTCGCCTCGGTGCTCGAAGCCTGCCAGAGCGCCGACCGAGGAGGAAAGCTCGCACTCACGCTTCGGCGTGGCGCGGCAGTTCTCGACATCACTCTTGACGTCGGGACCAAGTACGGAACGTTCGCACCGACCTTCCCGAAGGCCTGTCCGAAGTCGGAGATGATCCTGGGCGAGTTGCTCCAGTACCTCCTCGACAACCAGCAAGAGGATGGCTCGTTCGGCAACCCGGTGCACGACACGTTCGCGCCGTTGGCCCTGCTCTCCAGCGGCCTCGCAAAGTACCGGCCCGCTATCGAGCGGAACGTGCGGCATCAGGTCGCATTGATCAACAACCAAGACCTGGGGCTGAGAAACTGGTACTACATGAACGCGGCGATCGTGCTCAGCGAGTACCACCTCGCGACCGGCGAGAAGTGGGTGCTTCCGGAGCTGCAGAAGGTCCACGATCTCATCGCCAAGGGCCAGTACCTCCAGATGTCGCAGATCAACCCGAAAGCGAAGGAATCCCACCCGGACAGCTTCCCGAAGGGGCCCGAGGATGCCCACGGCGGATGGGGACACAACCCGGGCTTCGAGGGCTACGGCCCGATCGCGATGATCACCGGCCAGGGCGCGCTCGCATACTCGCTGATGCACCGGTGCGGTATCACCATCGATCGCGCCAATCACGACGCGGCCTACGAGTTCATCAAGCGAGGGACCGGCGAGAACGGGTACGTCTGGTACGGCGATAGCAGAGGCGGAGGCCCGGACAACTGGGCCGACATGGGGCGCACCGGTGCCGCGGCACTCGCGTACTTTCTTTCACCCTACGACGACGCCAAGTACCGCGAGCGAGCGTTGATCCACGCTCGCGTGATCGGGTTGCACCCGCAGAGCTTTCCCGACACCCATGGCTCACCGGCGATGGGCATGGGCTACTCGGCCCTTGGCGCGTTCGGGGACCCCGATAGCTTCCGCACGCTCATGGACGCGAACCGCTGGTGGTTCACGATGGCGCAGTGCACAGATGGGAGCTTCTACTACCAGCCCAACCGCGACAACGCCGGGTATGGCTCTGACTCTCGCATGACCGCGTCCGCCGTCACGGCGTTCATGCTGTCGATCCCCAGCCGCGGGTTGGTGATCACCGGCAGGGAGCCGAAGGCACCCGCCAAAGAGTGATGTGTGCGCGATGAGCCTTCGTCCCAAGGGTTCGTCACCCCGCCATCGCGCGAGGCTCCTCTACGCTGCGCTGAGTGCCAAGCCGGTCTGTCAGCCACGTGGAGAGGAAGGTCGCCTGAAACTCGTTGTTGAATGCGTGGACCTGCACCCGAACCACTCCGCCGTGCTCTCGGGTCGCCATCACAACGTGGCAATGCGTGTAAATATACTTGCCACCCGTGGTTTTCACTTTCTCGACCTCGAAGCCGTACACCGCTTCGAACGTGTACGCCTTCGGTGGCCCGCCGGACTCGCACGCTGGAAGGGTCAGCGTCTGCGGGGCATGATCGATCACCAGCAGCCGTCCCGCCCGACGACGCCACCACTGCGCGAGTCTGTACACACCCGCCGAGGCCAGCAACGACGCCACGAGGACTCCTGCCAGTCCGCCCACGAGGATGCCGAAGCTGCGCGGAGCCATGACTCCGATGAGTATCGTGCCGACGAGGGCCAGCACGCCGCCCGCTACACCGCCGATGATCCACGGGGTGCTCGGAGTCAGCGAGACCGCCGTCCTCGCTTCATCGAGTTGAACGACCGGCAACCCTCCCGCCTGATCCGCGTTCCTGAGCTTTGACCGAAACCATCCGACGATACCGCCGGACAAGAACAACGCCGCGAGCGAAGCCGCGAGAGCGACGGGATCCTGCCACATGATCCCCTGGCGCAGCACGGCGTTCTCGGGATTTGAAGGGTCGTAGTACACCGGGAC
>JBEIUO010000786.1:0-1725 GCA_040374335.1 Phycisphaeraceae bacterium | reverse complement strand
CTCTCGCTGTTCGGGGCGCTCACGTTTACCGAGTTGGCGGTGATGTTCCCGCGGTCGGGCGGGGTGTACAACTTCCTTCGGGAGGGGTACGGGCGGGCGGTGGCGTTCACGTTCGGTTGGACGTACATGCTGCTGACGAAGCCGTTCGCGGCATCGGCGATCGCGGTGGTGACGATCGAGTACCTGGCGCGGATGTTCGGGATCACTCTGACGCGGTGGGAGCTCGCGGGCGCGGTGTGCACGGAGCTCGTGGTGCTGACCGCGCTGAACACGCTGGGGATGCGACTTGGCGCGGGGGTTGGGGCGTTCTTAACCGCGCTGAAGATGATCGCGGTCGGAGCGATCGCGGTGTTGGCGTTTGTGTTGCCGGCGTCGTCCATGGAGAACGTGCGTGAGGCGGAGCAGATCGTGCCGCTGTGGATGGGGATCACGGCGGCGATGAGCTCGGTGCTTTGGTCGTACGACGGCTGGTCGGATGTGGGGAGCGTGGCGGGGGAGGTGAAGGATCCGCAGCGGACGTTGCCGCGCGTGTACCTGGTGGGGACGCTGGCGGTGATCGCGTTGTATCTGCTTGTGAACGTGGCGTACATGATGGTGATCCCGGTGGAGGAGATGCGCACGGCGGCGGTGGGGGAGTCGGGGGTGGCGGCGCGGGTGATGGAGGTGCTGGTGGGGCCGCGGGGGTCGATGATCGTGAGCGCGATGATCGTACTGTCGACGCTGGGGGCGACGCACGCCTCGATCATCACGGGAGCGAGGGTGACGTTCGCGCAGTCGCAAGACGGCTTGCTGTACCGGTTCCTTTCGCGCGTGAGCGGCAAGACGCAGACGCCGGCGGTTGCGCTCTGGACGCAGTGCGGCCTCTCGTGCACGGCGATCACGGTGCTGGGCGGGTTTCAGGCGCTGGCGGAGGGGTTTGTGTTCACGATGTGGATCTTCTACGGGATGGCGGGGGCGGCGATCTTTGTGCTTCGGGCCAAGCGTCCGGGCGCGGAGCGGACGTTCCGGTGTCCCGGGTATCCCGTGGTACCGGCGGTGTTCGTGTTGTCGGCGGTTGCGATGACCGGGCTTTCGATCGCGAACGACCCGCGCTCGACGCTGCCGTGGCTCGGGGTGCTGCTCGTGGGGATGCCCGCGTACTCGCTGTGGACCAGGCTGGGTGGCGGGCGGGCGGCAGAAGGGGCGTAAGCGGGGCTTCACAGGGCGTCCGGGATGTGGTAGGATGCCGGTTCTGCCATTCGGCCAGCACAGGGGTCTTGACATGGAATGCTCTCGAAGGTGCCGGAAATCCGGGCGCGGCTTCACGCTCATCGAACTGCTCGTGGTGATCGCGATCATCGCGCTGCTGATCGGGATCCTGCTGCCCGCGCTTGGCCAGGCCCGCAAGGCGGGGCGGCTGAGCGTGTGCACCTCGAACCTCAAGCAGTTCGCGGTGGCGACGTCGTCCTACGCGGCGGACGCGCAGGATCGACTGTGGAGTTTCACATGGCAGGCCGGCGTGCCGCTGCCGAGTCAGTACGCGGACCTGCGCGGGCCGGCGGGGTCGGACCTGGATGCCGCGGCGAGCCAGGCGATCGACATTCTGAGGCGGCGTGCGGATCGGGAGGACATTCAGTTCATCGAGAACTGGATCCCGCAGATTCTGTACAACCACATCGTGCTGCAGGATTACCTGGCGTCGCGGCTGCCGGAGAAGATGGTTTGCTGCCCCGAGGACAAGCAGCG
>JBEIUO010000162.1:0-6125 GCA_040374335.1 Phycisphaeraceae bacterium | reverse complement strand
CGACGGCTTCGTTATCGCCGGTGAGCATGACCAGGGAACGCACACCAGATGCCCGGAGCGCATTCAGGGTGTCGCGGGCTTTGGGCCGCGGCCGGTCCATCACGCCGAGGACTCCCAGCCATCGGGCTCCCCACCGAACGACGATGATGCTCCGCCCCGCCCCCTGGAGCGTCAGCACTTGGCGGCGAAGTTCGTCGGGGACTCCACCCGGGGCGTCATCCCAGAGCTTGAGACTGCCGATCTCGACGACTTGCCCGCCGACGGGTGAACGCACGCCCTTGGCGGTCACGCTCTGAAGATCGCCGGCGGCCGGCAGTTCGAGAGAGTCTAGTGCGGCACGACGAACGACCGCTGCGGCCAGTGGGTGTTGGGAGCGGCGTTCAACTGCCGCGGCGATCGTGAGCAACTCCGGCGGCGTAGCTCCGGCCGCGGGCACGATGTCGGTGACCTCGGGCTTGCCGACGGTCAGGGTTCCGGTCTTGTCGAAGGCGATCGCTGTCACGGTTCCCAGGTTCTCCAGGTGGGTTCCGCCCTTGATCAACACGCCCTTGCGGGCAGCCTGGGCGATGCCGGCGAGTACGGTGGCCGGGGCGCCAAGAGCGAGTGCGCACGGCGAGGCTCCGACCAGAACCGTCATGGCGCGGTAGAAACTCTCGCTCCAGGCGAGCCAGCCGAGCAGGGGCGGACTAACGATGAGAAGGAAGGCGAGGATCAGGACGGACGGCACGAAGATGCAAGTGAGTCGGTCGGTGAGTACCTGCGTCGGGGCCCGCTGTGTCTGTGCCTCTGCAACCAACCGGACGACACGGTCGAGCCTTCGGTCACCCACAGCCCGGCTGCTGGTGATCTCGAGCGAGCCCGAACCGTTGATCGTGCCGGCGAAGACTTCATCACCCACCGTCTTTTCGACGGGGAGGGATTCGCCGGTGATTGGTGATTGATCCACCGCGGAGTTCCCGCTGCGGACTCGACCGTCTACAGGGATGCGCTCAGCGGGCCGCAGGACGACGGTGTCGCCGACGCTGACGGCGGCGATCGAGACGACCGTTTCCACACCGTTGTGGAGCAGGCGTGCGGTCGGTGGCGACAGATCCGCGAGGGCGCGGATGGCGTTGCGCGCCTTGCCCATGGCGTACTGCTCGAGCGCGTTAGCGAGCGAGAACAGGAAGAGCAAGAACGCCCCTTCTGCCCACTTGCCCAGCGCGGCGGCCCCCAGCGCGGCGACGATCATCAAAAGGTCGATGTTGAGTGAGAGTGTGCCGCGTCGGAAGCTGCGGACGGCCGCGACTCCCAGCATCGTGCTTCCAGAGACGTAGGCCATGAGGTAGATCGCGACCGCTGCGGAATGCGGGAGTCCCGCCCAGCGGGAGAGGGTCCACGCCGACAGGATGAACAGTGCGGATGCGCCGCTCAGGAGTAGACCAGCGTGGCGATGCAAGAACGAGTGGTCGTCATCTGAGTCCGATACACCTTCTCGTGGTGCCGGAACGTGGTGATCGTGTGCTGTGCTGACGTTGTCCTGAGCAACGGCGTTCGGTAGACCGGGATTCTCCATTTGATTCTCGGCCGACGACCGCCGTGGGCTCTAGATGATGAGTGCACAGCATGAGCGGTCTGGTTCAGGGATGAGTCTGGGACCTCCCGTGGCGAGCACGGTTCGCGACCGGGAGGCGTCAGCATGATCCGGGTCTTGCGAACAACGCTCTGGCTGACCGAGTTGGGACGATCATCGCGCGCTCCGGCGGAAATGCCATGCGAGTCCGCGACATCGCGACGCGACCTCCGCGGGCCTGAGCGAGTGCATCCGATCTCGTATGGTCGGGAACAGATACTGCGGCATGGCGACTCCCGCATCTGGAACCCCACGTACGGCGCCGTCCGCACAACCGTGGCACTGGTCTTGATCAGCCGCCCACGCAACTTGGTGTGAGCGACCGGTGCGCTACGCTCTTGGAAGGCCCGCCAGCTCGAAGATCAGGGCGTTGTTGCCGTCGTCCTGACAGTTGCCGACGCCACCGTTCGCTCTGCCCCTGTGCCAGAAACCCCAAGCGTGCCGATCGGTTGAGCAACAAAGACAGGGGCACCGTTGCTATCGGTGCCCCTGTGACTTCGAAATGGCAGAAGCCTCTCATCGCATCAGACGCGCCGACGGCGGCCCGCGACCATGCCCACGACGGCTAGGAGCGAAACGGCTCCGGGCGTCGGAATCTGGCTGAACTCCTGACGAATGAACGACGCCGTTGCCGTGTCATTCACGTGAGCAGCAAAGAACTTCATGTCCTTGTTCACTTCCAGCTTGCGGTAGCTGTTGGGTGAGTAGTCGATGCTGTCTTGAAGGCGGGTCACCCGCGGTGGTCCGGCGATATCGAACACCGACAGCTGGTTCAACAGCGTATTGGTGTCGAAATCGAAGATCGTTTCGTCGACCCGGGCGAATGAGCCGTCGCCGCTGGAGGACCCATTGAAGGTCAGGCTGGCGTCCTTGATGCGGATGCCCTGCGCGAAGAACTCGGGCTTGACCTCGACGGAGTACTGGATGTTGAACTCGTGAACGGACATGTCGCCCGGGGAGCCATCACCGAACGGCCCCGTGATGTCGAAGCCGATGTTCGGAAGCAGCCCGGGAGTGCCTGCGATGAATCCGACGATCGTGAAGTCGGCTGGGTTGAACGACGTGGTCGTCACCGACTCCAACGTGAACAACTTATCGCCAACGCAGAACACGCGATCGCTGTTCGGTCCGATCAATGCAGCGAGGTTCACCGAATCCCCGTTTCCGAGAACAACGATACCCTGTGCTGTGCCGGCGCCGGCTAGCGCCACGAGAAGCACCGAGCCAAGCAAATGCCTTGTCATCACTGTCTCCCTTCGATGCGGTGGGATAAGTACTGTCGCAGTTCCCGGCTTTGCAAATCAGCGTTGTCACCGCAAACGGACTCTACATGACCCCAACCGCACCGTCAATCGTTGTTGCGAGTTTTCTAGGTGAACAGTCGCGATAGGGGAAATGTTCTCGTGTGAGTCACGGATCGTTCGCGAGGAGACGGAACCGACCAGCCCGTCGCAACTGGCCTCACCGAGCGCCCTGTGACTGACCTCTGTCGGAGTGGCCGATCTGGTTCTTCGCACACGATCTGGTGCATCGCTGGATCGATGGACTGCCGTTGCGCGTGGTTGGTGTACCCGTAGCCTGCAAGGCGGTCGTACACGGACCGCCGCAGCGGCACGACTATCCCGTGCCGCGTGCTGCTGCACGTCCGTTGGTCGTGGAGCAAAGCGCTTCCCTTCGCGGCGAGATCGCGGGCGTTGCCGAACTCGCATTGCAAGCCATCAGCCCCTCGTCGCGGGTCACGTCTGAGCGCTGGAAGCCCGCTTCAGACTGCCGTTGAACCCGACCATCAGGGCATCCGCTGTGCCTACACCCATCGGACCCTCCGGACTTACACGACCGACCGTGCGCGATCGCCCGCATTCCGCCGTTCAGAAGCCACGTCATGATGCCGTAAAGCGAGCTCACACTCGAGGAAGCCGGGGCAGACCCCACGAGTAGCGGGCTCCGAAGCGATCAGTCCTTGTCGGGCTCTGTGGACTCACCCGGTTGCTTTGTGCGCCCCTCGGTGTCTGATTCTCCAAGCTGAAGTACGCTTCCGATGAGAGGGAGCGTGATCGTCTGCGTTGCCGGGTTGTAGTTGCCGAGAAGTACCACCGTCCACGCCCCGACGATGGCCAAGAAGTGCGTCGCGATGATCGGGGCGGCCGATGGGATCGCGTCGGACGGCTCAGCGTGTTTCTTGCCATGAATCATGCTGGCGACGAGGTTCTCGCGGTGGCGAAGCGTGTGGATGGCCATGCCCAGAACATGGAGAACGGCCACGCCCACGGTGACGTATGCAAGCACTTCGTGCAGTTCTTCCACGCTCTCGTTGCCCTGCCCGAGCATGATGCCGGTCACGGCCATAGCCAGCACCAGCGCGAGGAGCGCGAAGATCGCCACGGCCGAGCCCGGATTGTGCCCGATGTACCGCTTGCCGCCACCGAAGAGCGTGCCCTTGAGATACTCGATCAACGCCGCAGGTCCGAAGACGAACGTGCCGAATCTTGCGTAGCGAGTGCCGACCACTCCCCAGATGAGCCGGAGGCACACCATGAGCGCGATTGTCAGGCCGATGATGGCGTGATAGGGAAAGAGGCTGCTGTCTTCGCCGAGAAGCAAGGAGATGATCGCCGCGGCGATGAAACCGCCGGAGAGCAACCAGTGGAAGAGCCGTGTGGGAAGATCCCAGATGAGTACGTGATTCATGTTGGCCTCCGGTGAACGGACCGTCGCCCGGTCGGCACGGTTGTGTCGCCGGAGCGGTCGGGACGTATGAAGCTGGGCCGGTTGCCGTCGGCAGCGGCGGCTTGGGGCACGTACCGGGTCTCGCGTGCTGTGTGTCGTGCGCGTGCCGGTGCCATGCCGATCGATTCAACCTTAGGTGCTGGCGGATGATGGCGCAGGCCGTTTGCTTGAACACGTTGCGTGCAAGCGAGTATGGGGGAAATCTCCTCGACATGACGATGGTGGGGGAGGAGGTACAGCGAGCTGTTGTTCCTCGGTTCGCACTCGCCCTCGTGCGATCTGCGACGCTAGCCCGATGAGGAGCGAGACATGGGCAGGTGCTGAGGCCATGAGCGTCGTGGGCGGGCGTGCGTGGAGGGCGGTCAGCGGGAGAGTTCGATCGAGGACCAGCGGGCTTTGATCGCGGCTGCGCCGGCTTCACTCACCTGTGTTTCACGGATGTGGAGCGTTCGCAGTCTCGGGATGCCAGTGTCGGCGCGGGCGATCGCATCGATGCCGGTGTCGGTCAGCGCCGTGGCACCGAGATCGAGTGTGCGAAGGGACTTCAGGCCCGTGTCTGCGAGGGCGAGGTCAGTCACGCCACGGTCGGTTACCCGAGTGCCGTAGAGGAAGAGCGCGTGCAGTGAGGCGAGACCCGAGTCGGAGCGAGCGGCGAACTTGACTCCTTCGTCGGTCACCTGGCTGAATGCGAGGTTCAGTGTCCGGAGGGCCGTGATCCCGGTGTCGGGGCTGGCGAGATGCGCGAGGGCCGCGTCCGCGACTTGTGTGCTGGCCAGCCCCAGCAGCGTGAGACCCTTGACGCCCGTGGATGCGTCGGCGAGGGCTTTGATCCCCGCGTCGGTTACCTTGGTGAAGCTGAGGTCGAGTGTGGTCAGGTTCCGGAGGCCTGTGTCTGCGCGTGATAGCGTCACCACTCCTGCGTCTGTCACAGTTGTGCTGCGAAGGTCGAGGTCGGCCAGGCCCGCGAGGCCCGAGCCTGCGCGGGCGATGGTCTGAATGCCCGCGTCTGTCACGTTCGTCGCGGCGAGGTAGAGCGAAGCCAGCCGCTTTAGGCCTGTGTCGTGGCGGGCGAGCGCGGCGAGTCCGCCGTCGGACACGGTGGTGTATTGAAGGTTCAGCGTGGCGAGCGAAGTCAGGCCCGTCACTGGGTCTCCGAGCCACGCGGCACCGGCATCGGAAACGGCAGTGCGGCTGAGGTTGAGGTCGACGATCCGGGCGAAGTCCGCGGGACTGAGCGCGGAGTCGGAGGAGAGACTGAGGGCCTCGCGGATCTCGCCCTCGATGACCGCGCGTTCCCCGGCGGTTACCGATGGATACGCCGGCGCGGAGTCGCTGGAGTGAACAGGAGCCGGAGGGTGCGACGATTCGCATCCGGTCACGATCAGGAACGCGGCAAGCATCGCGGGGAGGGTTCGCATGGCAGGAGTCTATGGGGTATCGGGATTCAGCTGGTAAAGGCCCTTCGATCGCCACGTGCCAAAGCCGAATCGCGGTCGCGGGTAGAGCGAGCACCTGTTACACACGGGTCTTGCGGCGAGGTTTCTTGAGGGAGGCCGTGCGGATGAGTACCGTGCCTTTACCGTCGGGAGCGAACGTTACAGGAGCATCGGTGATAGCCTGATCGATGAGGCGAGTGAAGGGTGGGCGTGTGAGTGCGGAGGCGCTTTCTACAGTGATGAATCGGGTGTGGGTACCGGAGCCTTGAAGAAGCTTGTCGGGGTCTGGGAGCGACTTGCAGCGGTTGGAGTAGAGCTTGACTCCGTCGGAGTCGGCGCGGACGGCGAGG
>JBEIUO010000460.1:0-3305 GCA_040374335.1 Phycisphaeraceae bacterium | reverse complement strand
CCGAGGCCCGCCGGTCGGGACGAGAAGGAAGCAACGCGTGCTCTTTACCGGACATGCCGAGCTGACCATCGACCCGAAGCAGAGGTTGGCGATTCCGTCCAAGTACAGGTCGCAGTGGTCTGAGGAACGGGACGGGACGGCGTGGATATGCGTTCCGTGGTCGGCCCGGCAGATCCGGCTGTACACGGAACGGACGTTCGAGTTGCTGGCGTCGGAGCGGAAGGATTCGCTCACCCAGGACGCGGACGAGGCGGAGTTGGATGCGGATTTGTTCGGCTTTGCAGAACGGATTGAACTCGACAGCGCGGGGAGACTGACGATCCCCAAGCTTCACTTGCAGATGACGCAGTTGGGCACCGAGGTGGTTGTGGTTGGTGCCCGGAACAGACTGGAGATCCGCGATCGGCTGGCGTGGACGGCGACGATTCCTGAACGTTTCGCTCGTCTGCCTCAGTTGATCAACCGGATCGAGCACAGGAAGGGACAGCAACCGGGAACGGCTCTTCAGGGATGAACCGTTCAGCTGGCCCTTAGGCACCCCGCCGGCACGCAAGGCCGCGAACCGGCGAGGACAGCCCCGACGTCTCCGAAAGGGGACGGCTCCTCGGAGCTCCTCGGGACTTCTCTACCGCACACTACTGTCGATCACGGCACGGACGAACTTTGTCAGCCATTGCCCCACCGGGTCTCGGAAACGCAAGGATGCGCGACCGAACACGGACGAGACCGAGAAATCGGTCCCGGCGGCGAGGCCAACACCGGATCGACACCACGCTCCCGGCCGAAGACCATCCGGCCGGGCGCTTTCCGGGGTCTCATCCTCGGGCGAAAGCCCCCGGATGGGACCTCATCAGGCACCACCGACGGCGGGGCGCACCACCACCACCTCCCATCGAATGCTCCGTCGTCACATGCCACCCCGCGAGAGCGGGGTGTTGTGTTTTTGGCCCCCTCTCCCGCCGCCCCCTCCATCTCCTTCGCTCCCCCGTCCGGTATTCTGCTACACCCCGCCTCCGTTTGCGTCTGTACATCCAGAGGGCCCGCGCCGGGCCTCCGTCTGTTCAGGACGAGCACCCTTATGGATACCGTTCCTTCCGTGACCGAACACCTCTCCAACGCCAAGCCCGGGGACGACCCCAAGGCCAACGAACTCCTCCCACTCGTCTACCAGGAACTCCGCGCTCTCGCCGCGGCACATCTCTCCCGAGAGCCCGCGCGCGGGCGGGCCCACACCCTCCAACCCACCGCCCTGGTTCACGAGGCCTTTCTCAAGCTCCTCGGCAGCGACACGAGCTGGACCGGCCGGGACCACTTCATGGCTGTCGCCGCGGTCGCCATGCGCCAGATCCTGGTCGATCACCCCCGCAAGCGCAACGCCGACAAGCGCGGGGGCGGGCGGGAGCGGGCGGAGATCACCATCAGCGACGTCGAGGCCCCGGCGGGCGAGATGCAGGACTTCGACGTGCTCCGCATCGACACGCTGCTCACCGAGCTCACCGCACTCGGGCCCCGCCGCGCCCAGATCGCGGAGATGCGCCTCTTCGGCGGCATGAGTATCGAGCAGATCGCAGGCGTGCTGGGGTGCTCGCGCATGACCGCGCACCGCGACTGGCAGACCGCCCGGGCCTGGCTCGCCGCGCGATGCCAGGAGCCGCCCCGTGCCTAGCGAGCCCGGCTCCACCGGCGGCCCGACCCGCTTCGACAGCGCGGCGGAGATCTTCCACGAAATCCGCACCCTTGGGCTCGGGGAGCGAAACGATCGACTCGCAAGCCTCTGCAAAGGCGACACCGAGCTCGAAACGATGGTCCGGCTCCTGCTCAAGGGCGACAACGCGCCCCTCCGTGCCGAAGCCCTTGGCGATCAGATCAAGGCAGCCGGCGACACCGTTACCACCGGGATCGTCGCGGACCTCTTCGCCACGAGGGTCGGCCATTACAAGCTTCTCGAACGCATCGGCGAGGGGGACTTCGATGCCGTATTCCTCGCGGAGAAGGAACGCCCCGCCCGCGTCGACGCCGATGTCGGGAGACGAGTCGCTGCGGGGGAGACAGCGGAGCAGATCCGCGACGCGGGCATCGCGGACCAGACCATGAGTGTGCACGACCGTCGCGCGTCCCTCGCCGCGACACTGCCGCACGCTGAAGCCTTGCGTTCACCCCCCGATCGGTCCGGGCCAACCGGCGGGCGGCGAGCGGACATGAACAGCGAGGGCTACGGCATGTCCGTTCCCGGGAAGCCCGAACACCGGCGTACCTCGAACTACGGTCCGCGACACCCCGGTTCGCCCGGGAAACCGCCGATCCAATCGCGGGTCACCGATTCAGTTCGCTGCTTGGCATCGCTCCCGGCGCGAGGGTTCCTACTCCGCGACCATCGCCTCGATGAAACGAGAGTACTCGTCGCGCTTCGGTAGCTCCAGCAGCGGCTTGAGCCTGCGACGTGTCGCGGTCACCGCGGCTCCGGTCCTGGGATTCACCGCGGGCCGCTCGTAGTCTTCCCACACCACGCCGACGCCGCGACGCTGCCACGCCGGAAGGTCGTTGAAGTTCACGCCGCGACTAAACAGCAGTTCGTTCTTCTCGGCGACCGACACGCCGGACAGCGACTTGGCTGCATCATCTGGGCTCACGCCCTCATCGCGCAGCTTCCAGTAGCACCACGCGTTGAGCGCATTGCGATGTGCGTCCTCGCTGCGCCAGCGGAAGTAGTCGACAACCAGCGCCGCGGTTGGCAGTTCGATGATCCGGCAGTCAAACGCCGCGGGACGTCCGACCCGCGCCGAGAACGCGCCGCTGGCTTCTCCAGCCAGAATCGAGGTCCACTTTCGGATGCTCCGACCGAAGGCGGTCGCGTCTCTCGGAAACAGCAGCGAGATCTCGTCGCTCTCGGTGTAGCCGTAGACGCAAGAAAAACCGCAGTTCATCAGATGTTCGACCGTCGCGAGCATGTGATCACGGAACACCATATCGAAGGGCCGTTCAAAGGCCATGATCTCCTTCGTGAGGCGGGTGAAGCTCCGCCCGTCGATTCGCGCGACGATGAACGTCTCGGGCAGCGCGCTCGGGTCCCTCGCGAGCTCGAAGGTCCGCATTCTGGCGTCAAGCTCGTCAAACTTCATCGCGCCACTCCTCCACCACGAAACCGCCAGAACCTGTCCGCACGAAGTAAAGCTCGTCGAAGCCCTCCGCGCGTGTCGGCAGCTCGAGCTTTGCCGAGGTCGCCTTCACACCCGCATCGGGAACCCGAACCGCATCTGGTCTCGCGGCGTTCCGCACCAGCGCGTCGGCGAGGAGAGCCGAGAAGT
>JBEIUO010000704.1:0-2201 GCA_040374335.1 Phycisphaeraceae bacterium | reverse complement strand
TTGATCGAGCGGCTGCTGGCGGGGAGCGGCGCGACGACGGCGGATCTGCGGGCGGATCGGACGCAGTACGTGGGGCTGACGGATGCGGGCGCGCAGGCGGGGCTGTACAGCTCCCTGGTGCTTCGCGGCGCGGAGGGGACCTCGCAGACGCTGGGCAGCGGGATCATGCTGACGTCCGGGCTTGCGACGGGGTTGCCCTCGCAGAACCAGATCGGCTGGTACTCGAACGTGACGGGGACGGGCGGGAACAACTACTTCCGCAACTTTCCGGCGCAGACGGGGACATCGCGGCATGGTGGGCGGTTGCAAGAGCACGACGAGAACGCGATTACGTTCGAGCTCTGGGTTCCTGAGGGAGTGAACGGGCTGACGGCGGACTTCGTGTACGCGTCGGAGGAGTTCCCGGAATGGTCGGGCACGCAGTACGCGGATGGGTTTGCGTTCATCGTGAACAGCGTGAACTACGCTCGGCTTGCGGGTGGTCGGCCGGTTTCGCTGCTGAGCGAGAGCGACAACATCCACTTCATGACGAACGGGGACTCGATGGACCCCTCGGTGCCGAGCGTTGCGGACGTTGAGTACGACGGGCTGTCGCGGGTGCTTGAGCTGACCGCGCGTCTGGAGCCGGGGCGCTATAACGAGATCACGGTTGTGGTTGCGGATACCGGGGATGAGATTTACGACTCGGCGGTGTTTCTGTCGAGCCTGCGATTCCTCCAAGGTGAGAGTCCGATCCCGGACGACGATTGCTCGGTGCGTCTGCGGAGGCGTGGCTCGGACGACGACACGTACCAAGAGTTCGAAGGTGTGCCTGCTCCGGGCGCGATGGCGCTGGGCGTGATGGGCGGGGTGCTGATGGGGAGGCGTCGGCGGCGGTGAGCGGAATAAACGGAACGGCCAGATCCCCCGGATGGGCGCCGCGCCACCAGGTGGGTGAAGTCGCGAGGCTCACTGACCGATGAGGAAAACACGGGGCTATTCCGCCGCGGGTTCGAGGAGCGATTGGATGCGGATCCTGATCATCGATGATTCCACGGTGATGCGAACCTTCGTCGCGGAGGTTGTGGGGAAACTCGACTCGGTGGAGAGCTTCGAAGCTCCGAACGGGATTCAGGGTCTGAAGGCGCTGGAGACGTTCAAGCCGGACCTGGTGCTGCTGGACTGGGACATGCCGTGCATGGACGGGATCACGTGGCTGAAGCGGGTGCGAGCGAAGGGTTGCAAGGTACCCGTGATCCTGGTGACCTCGATGGCCGACAAGGCGAACGTGGTAGAAGCGGTGCGGGCTGGTGCGAACAACTACTGCATCAAACCGTTCACCGCGGACACGCTGCACAAGTGCATCGAGAAGACAGTGGCCGCGGCGAAGAAGGCCGCGTGACGCGACGGGCAACGGGGCGGCGTGGTACGCTCTGTTCATGTCGCCGGAGCACGAGAAGCACAAGGTGTGGAGGTACCGCGACGGGAGTCCGGCGGAGGTTGTGCGCGACGACGTTGCGCGCGAGGAGCCGCTGGAGATCCGCGTCGCGGGGCGTTCGATCGGGGTCACGATGCGCACCCCGGGGCGCGACGAGGAGCTCGCACTGGGCTTTCTCGTGGGAGAGGGAGTGATCTCCGGGCCGGGCGATGTGCGGCACGTGCGGAGGTGCGACCGCGCGGCGGGGGATTCCATAGAGGTGCTGCTGGACGAGCGGGTGCGCGTGGACTTTGCGCGGCTGACGAGGCACGTGTTCGCGTCGTCGAGCTGCGGGGTGTGCGGCACCGCGACGATCGAGGCGGTGCGGGGGCTTTTCCCGCCGGTGGCCGAGGGTCTGCGGGTGGCGCGCGGGGTTGTGATGGAGATGCCGGACGCGCTGCGGGCGCATCAGACGACATTTGACCTGACGGGCGGGCTTCACGGCGCGGCGTTGTTTCGCGCGAATGGGGAACTGGTCGTGGCTCGCGAGGATGTCGGGCGGCACACGCGGTAGACAAGGTGATCGGGCGCATGATGCGTGCGGGCGCGTGGCCACTGGCGGATCTTGTGTTGATGGAGAGCGGGCGAGTGTCGTTCGAGATCGTGCAGAAGGCGCTCGCGGCGGGAGTGCAGATGGTCGCGGCGGTCTCCGCCCCCTCGACGCTCGCGGTGGAACTGGCGGAGGAGGGGAACCTCACGCTTGTGGGCTTCCTTCGACCGGGGCGATTCAACGCCTACACGCACG
>JBEIUO010000307.1:0-4303 GCA_040374335.1 Phycisphaeraceae bacterium | reverse complement strand
TTGACGCGGTTGAGTTCGAGCCCCTTTTCGGCGGAGAAGACGGGGCCGTAGTATGCGACTTCGGCGGCGACGGCACCGGCGACGAAGTTATCTTCGTTGAGGAAGGGCGCGTTGCTGTGATTGGTTTCCTCGAAGTAGCGGTAGTTTTCGGGGTTGCAATCGGCTTCGTAGCGGGCGAAGGGGACGAGGCCGACAGCACCGCCGCGGGTGAGCGGGGTTTGGCCGCCGAGGATGTGGGAAGGGATTTCGTACAGTGGCCCCAGAGGGCTGGTGTGGTGCGCACCTGTAAGTCCGAAGGGGTTTGCGGCACGAGCGGCAGTGGTAGAGAGCACGATTGGAGTCAAGGGTTCTTCGGGGGTTCCAGAACCGATCAGTACATCGCCTTTCCAATGAGTGCTGGGGCGTTGCAGCCCGCTGTCGTTTCTGGCATCGAGGATGACCTGGCCCTTGAGAGAGAATGGTTTCTCAAGGATGATCCTCCCGAACTCGGCGGCGCCGAGATTCTGCCAGTTGGAGTCGACCCCGTACCAGACGCCCCTTGGCGAGTCTTCCGGCGGGTCGATCTTGATGAACGTGTATCCGTTGGGGCCGCCAGCTTGATCGGCCTTGCACTCGGCGATGCCGGTCTCGGAGTCTGTGTGATCCCCGAAGTCTTCACCGATGCGAATGGTCTGACCAGCATCCAGATTGGGCAGGTGGATTTCCCCCCGCATGCATCCTTCTACATCGATCAGCGGAACGTCGTCGAGCCACAGGTCGGCCTTTGGGCCCATGCAACCGATCCACACCGCACCGGCGACAGCGTAGTCGTCGGACATCGTGTTCTCGATGACCGTCGTTGGCGAGTTCAGCTTGCCGGACCACACCGCGCCGTCGTGAAATGCCTCGATTGAAAGACTCCCGATGAACGGGGTCTCGATCGTGGGACGCCCGTCTTTTTCACCGATCGCGGGGAGCAAGTTCGACATGGCTTTGATCGTCACCGCACCGATCGAACGCTCCGCACGAATGACCTCACCGGCGCAGTTGATGTCGATCGGGCCAGTCTCGTACCATGCATCTCTTGCGCTCCCCTCAAACGGAGCGGGAATGAGCCCGCCGGGCCCTCCGGAAAAACCGGGTCTGTTGTCGCGGGGTGCGTTCTCCAGATCGGTGCCGAACCCGACGGTGATCGACCCGATTGTTCCGTCGAGGGCATCCAACTCGTCGCTGGCGCCGGTGCCAACGGCGACGACCGCACCTTTGAGCATCTGGCCGACGGTGATTGACCCGCTCCATCCCTGTGGCGACAGCGGTCGGAACGAACGTGCGATGATGTCGCCGTACTGGTAGTCATACTTGACATCGATATCGCCGTAGAAATTGCCGCCGATGAAGATGTCTTTTCTGCCATTGCGACCGTAGTTCGTAGCGCCGTCTGCGCCCATGAAATCGGTGAGAGAAACTCGACCGTAGAAATCACCTTCGGTCTCAATCAGCGCGATGTCCGAGCGGGAATCCGCCTCGCGTGCTTCCAGCAACCCCGCAGAGATGTCGACATAGAAGTCGCGTACGAGCGGCGCTCCGGAAGTTGCGCCCTCGCTTCGTGCCGCGATTCGGTGGACCGGGAAGCCCGCGCGGATCGATGACCGGGCCGACGACGATGTTCCTATGGGGCCGGTCGAGAGCACCTGGGCGATCATCCCCTCTTCTGCCAAGATGTCGCCTTGGATGCCGGGGGCATCCAAGCTCGGCCCGACGAAGACCGTGCCGATGCTGCCCCAGTTGGTGCGTAGAAAGAGCGAGAGCGGGTCGAGAGGGGGCGTCGCATCGGGCTCGCCGAGCGCAACGACATCGCCGGTGATCTGCCATCCTGCCCGCACTCCACGAATTGATGGATACTGAGTCGCGTCGAGCCCCAAGACGACGCCGTCCGCTCGGGTGGCGACGAGGTCCGCAGAGATCGTCCCGCCCACTCCCGTTGTCAGGTCACGCTCCACCTGCACGCGCCCGATGCAGCCCACCGCGATGTTGCCATCGCTCGGATCAGCCGCGAGGTCGCCGAGAATGATGACCGAGAGGGCCGTGTGGTCCCGAAGCGAAGTGTCTTCCGGAGTCAGCGGCGGAGGGATGAACTCGATGCCGCCCACATTGCGCAGGCCCGGAAGTACCGGGAGACTCCCAGTGGAAACAGAGTCGAAATCGGAAGAGATCGGGTCACTGCCGTCGGCGATCCAGACATGGACCAAGTGCGACGATCGTCCGACCAGCGTGATCGTCCCCACGCTCTCCTCGAAGCCACCCGGAACACCGTTCGCGTCGGAGTTGTATATCTGCACCGTCACGTCCGAGGGCACCGGGCCTGCGAACACCGACTCTAGGTCGATCTGGATCGGCGAGAAGGGCGGGGTGGTGGCCACCTGAACCGCCTGCTGGGTCACGATCGCACCACCGTGGCGAACCCGGTACGAAAGCCATCCGTCGTCACCGCGAGCCGCGTGCGCAGCCAGAACCAGGATGAATGGGAACGCGAGTTGTCTCATGAGGACGTCTCCTTGAGCGGGCAAGCGTCCAGCTGCCAAGTATCAGCAGCCCGGGCAACGCGCCCGGTGCTGGAACGCTCGCTGCGACACGGAAGCCGACCTCATCGCCGAAATAGGTAGGAACCTCTCCGCCGGCGATAGTGCCCACCCGATCACCGCCGAGACCTCCGAAGAAACGGGAAGATCCTTCCCAGTACCGGTAGCGTGGGACTGGCTCACTGGGGAACCGCAGGTAATCTTCAAGCCATTCGGCCGTTCCACCTGCGACGTCATACAGCCCCCACGGGCTGGTGACCCCCGTGTACGCGCCGAGCGGAACGGCGAAAGGGTTGGACCCAGGGAACGAGAACGAACTCCACCCAGCGTTTGCCGTCGCCAACTGCCCGTTCACCAACACTCCCGGAGGGCCCACCACGAAGGGGACGTCGCTGGAGTTGCCGTACGTCCAGTAGCCGCCGAGTGTGCCATCGGCGTTCGGCTTGGCGGGGTCGTAGTGGGCGGCCTTGACCCACTCATCGAGGTTTGGAACCCAGTACCTCGCCCCCGGGCTGCGCGTGAGTTGGTCGGTGAAGCCACCACCCGAGCCGATGTATCCGAAGGTGCTGACGTCGTACGCACCGCTCAGGAACGCGGAGCGATCGAGGCTCTTGCCGTTGTGCAGCCAGTTGCAGTAGATGGCGCATGTCCGCCAGTCCACACCGCTGGTGGGGATCATGCCCATCCCGCTTTGGACCCGCCAGCGGCGTCCGCCGTTCTGCGCCGGTGCGCCCGCTCCGCCCCAGGCGGAGGGTGGATAGACGTGGGGAATGGCATCGCTGGCGGGGCGATCAAACGCCGCGTTCATGAACTCCACCCACTGGGACGTGGTGACTTCAAACCGACCCATTCGATACTCGTAGTTGACCTGCCCGCGGCCGCTCACGCCGCCGACTCCCCCAACGTATGGCGCATTTCCCACCGCGCCGATGGTGACGAAATCGATCCCGCTGACGGGGTCAACCTGCCCCAGCGCGGCACCGCTCAGCATCATCACAGCGGCTGTACTCACGGTTCTCTGTCTGCGCAGCATGAGCGGTCTCCTTGAAAGAGGTTCAAGGAGAAGGTGCAGCATGAAGGCGAGGAGTGCCAGTAATCTGGCGGGATAGGCGTGGCAGTCGCTACAGATTGGCGACGGGTGCCGAACGGGGGCCTGTCCCCCCCCCTAACGGAGATGGGTGTGGCGGGGGAGATGGGGGAAAGGTGGGCATGGTCTGTGAGAGGGAGATCCGGGGGGAGGGGTGTTGGCGCGCGGGTCCGGGACAAATGTTGGGGAGGGGGGACGGAGAGCAGCAAAGCTCAAAGCAACAAACCAGCAAATAAGAACGGTTGCTCGGGCGTGGGTGGCGGGTTGTTGTGGGGTTCGTGGCGAGATCGGTTCACACGACAACCCGCGGCGGGGTGGGACGCCCGGGCCTCGCAGCCCGGGCTTGCGCATGTCCGCACCTTTGGTGCTCGCGGTTGGTGTGGGGGAGGGTGTGGGTGCTTGGGGGAGGGTGAGCGCGTCCGCCCTCAGACGGGCGGACAGGAACGAAGAGGACTACTGGTGGCTCGCTCGCGAGGCTCGCTGCGCCACCGGCAACCTGCGTGCGCCCGAAATGCGCGAAGAGGGGCACGTGCGCTGTGTTGTTTGGCGCGGCGTTGTGGGGTCGGGGCGCAACGATTACGCGGCTGGAACGCCGCGGCGACTCAGCGGCAAGAATGCCGCTGCCACGTGCGGGAACGCTTTGGCTTGAAAGCCAAAG
>JBEIUO010000143.1:0-6406 GCA_040374335.1 Phycisphaeraceae bacterium | reverse complement strand
GACCTTCTCGACCTCGCCGCGACCGATCCGCCCCGCGCGTGGACTCTGGGGCAGTCGCCCTACTTCACCACCTCCGGATCCACAGGTTCGGGCTCGGTGCCCACCGACGGCGCAGACCGCCTCCGGCGCACGCTCGCTTCACTCGCCGGAAAGCGCATCGCGATCTACGGCGCAGGCCGCCATACCGTAGAACTCATGCCGATCGTGCGCGAGCACGATCGAGAGATCGTCGCGTTCATCGACGACGACCCGGCCCGATTCAAAGGGCAACTCGAGCACAAGCCCGTCGTGTCCCCGGAAGAAGCCCTCGCCAGCGGAGCGAGCGAGGTCGTGATCTCGTCCTGGCTACACGAAGAAGCTATGTGGGCGCGGCGGGACATCTTCGAGCGGGCTGGCCTGCGCGTACACCGTCTCTACGCCGACTGATCAACGGCCCGTGACGCATCCAGCGGCCTCGCTTCCGCCGCATCAAGAAGCCCGAGCCGCCAACACCATCGCTTCATCGGGAGATGCGCAAGGTACAGGCTCTCGCGTAGCACCTCCCAGTCATCCGGCGAGCCCGCCGCAGTTGCTCCCACCCTCGCGATGTGCGCACGCGACCGCTTCGCCGCCGCGACCTCTCTCGCTACGAAAGCCCGACAGTACTCAATCTCCTCGCGTGACGCGATGTCGCGCCGATACGTCGCCGCAGCCGCCTCGGGACACTCCCGCGCGAAATGAAACGCGTTGTACCCGAGCTTGTACTCGCGCTCGATGTACTCAACGAGCCCCACGCGGTGATCGTGCTCCACCTGCGCCCGCCGCCGATACCAAACCGCCCGCCCCCCCGGCAGCCCGGCCACGCGGTACCCCAGCTCGATGTCCTCAGACCCGTACCACGCTTCGAAGATGCGGAAGCCGCCCGCCGCGCGCACATCGTTGGCCCGCATCGACAGATTGATCGTCCACGCGTGGCGGAACCCCCAGTCCTTCCGTGTTGTGTCGCCATGCGCGGGGTCGTCCATCACATCGTAGAAGAACACCATCGAGGTCTCGCGGATCAGCCGGTCAAACACCGTGTCATCCGCGTGAACCCGCCAATCCGCTGCACCAACCACCATCACCTTCACACCAGCCGAGCCGGCTTCCGCGTGCGCGCCGTGGTGCGCCAGCAGAAGACCCGAAGATGCAACGACATCATCGTTCAGCCACAGGATCAGCCCGCCACTCGCCTCCCGCAGCAGCGCATTGCGGACGGTCGCCTGGCCGCACCGCTTCGTCGGGACAACGGTGAATCGCCGTCGCGCGTCGTCCGGAAGCGAAGCCATCACCGCGGCCGCCGTCGAGTCGTCCCCGCCATCGAGACCAACACGCACCTCGTACGTCAGCCCGTCGACCCGCTGCGCAGCCAGTGATGCCAGCAGCGTGCGGAGCTTGTCGGGACGGCCGTACGACGGGATGAGAACGCTTATGTCCACGTCTCGTTATCGGCCCGAAGGTTCCCCGGACTTCATCCCCGTTTCCCCGCAAGCGACCCTCCACCCGGGCCGATAATCCAATGTATGAACACGCCAGCCATCGACGATCGCCGCAAGCACACCCGCGTTGCGGTCTCACGCCCCTGCAAGCTCTACCACCGCGCTACCGGCCGCTACCTGCCCGCTCGCACCTGCGATGTCTCGGCCAGCGGCGCACTCGTCCGCGTCACCGCGCCCCGACCTCTTGTCCCAGGCGACGAGATCGAAGTCTACATCGCGTGGAGTAGCCGCTCGCTCCTGACCACCAGCGAGCAGGTCCGCGGCCGTATCACAAGGACCATGTTCGACGGCAACGATCAGATCGTCGGCGTTGAGTTCGTGGCCGCCCGTTCCCAGGCCGCTCAGCCCGTCGCGGCCTAACGGCCGAGATCTCGCAGTTCGATCTTCCGCCACCGCACACGCATCGGCTCGGTCTTCTCGCCAACGCCATGGACCTGCAGCGCGATGAAGCCCGCCGCGGCACCGCTGTCCCTCGTGTCCACGCACGGAACGCCGTTGATCCATGTCATGATGCGGTCGCCCTCGCAGCGCACCCGCATCTCGTTCCACACCCCGTGCTTGAAGGCCTGCCTCGCCGCGTCGTTGGTCTTGAGGTCCTGCAGCCAGCCCCGCGCACCTTCTTCGTACAACCCGCCCGTCCACGCCCGCTCGGATGGATCGATCTCGACCTGGTATCCGTACACCCGCTCGAGTTTCCCTTCGGGCCTCGCGGCGCTGCGGATCTGCACGCCGCTGTTCAGCGAGTCGTCCACCATGAACTCGAGCGACAGCTCGAAGTCCCCGTATGTCGCCTCCGTGCAGAGGAACGAGTTCGGCTGGCGAGGCCTGGTCTCGCCGACGATCGCGCCCTCCTCGACGCGGTACGTGGCGCTCCCGCCGCGCTGCACCCAACCCTCCAGCGACGTGCCGTCGAAGAGCGGCGTGCTCTTGGGTTCGCTCGGTCGGGTCGAGGCCGTGCCGCACGAGGCGAGCCCCAGGCACATCACGAGAAGCATGCGGTTCACTTGTACTGCTCCAGTTCCATCGCGGTCCACGATCTCATGCGGTCCTTGGTCGCTTCACGCACCCTCGTCACATCGTCCGGATGAACCGGTGGAGCATTGTTGCCGAAAGAACCGCGGATGTACGTGAGGATCGAGGCGAGATCATCGTCACCGGTGATCGTGGTGGCCGGCATCTGCCCGCGGTATGCCTGTCCGCCCGCCTCGAGCTCCCCGATTAGGCCGTGCAACAGGATCCGAACCAGGGGATCCGGCGAGCCAAGCACCCGCAGCGATCCGCCGAGCGGCGGGACCTGCCCCGGCGTGCCGCGCCCGTCCTTCATATGACACGCCACGCAGTTGTGGTACAACTGCTCGCCGCGAGCGAACCGGCCCTTCTCCGCGGGCGTTGGCTCGTAGGGCTTCGCAGGCTGTCCCTCCGCGATGTGCCCCGGCCACGCGAGCATCCGTACAAACTCCGCGACTTCCTTGTTCTCGCGGGCGATTCCGAGCAGTTCCGTGGGTTCGCCGTCGAGCGTCAGGACCCGAGGCGTTGAGGTATCGAGCCGTGCCGCTCCACGCCACTTCGCGATCAGCGGCGCCGCGACCCAGTTCTTCTGCTGAACCGCGTCGGCCGTCAGCCTCGCGAGCTCGCCCCGCGCCGCATCGCTTCCCCCCACGACGCACTCCGCCAGTTCGCCGACGCACGACAGCGCGCCCTTGCCCGGCTTGCCGATCCCGGTGGACATGGTCGCGATCAGCTCCAACTCCACACCCGCCGAACACGCCACCACCGCCGACCGCACCGGCCGCTGCTCGACCCGGCGCGACAGCAACCCCGCGAGGAACTCCGATCGCTGATCCCCCATCCGCGGCCCGCTCGCCAACACCGCGTACGCCGCCGTGATCTGGTCCGACACGCCCGTTCGCTCGGTGACCGCGCTCGCGAGGGTTCCGCTCCACGGGAGTGACTCGCTCACGCGAAGCGCGGCACGAACCACCGCGGGCTCGGCATCATCCAGCATCGCGAGCACATCGGCTTCCGTCACCTCGCCCAGCCCTTCCAACGTCCACAGCGCGTGGAGGCGGGCGACATACGAATCGCTCTTGAGCAGCACGCGCACGCTCGGTGCCGCGCTCTTCGCCCCGCGCTCCACGAGCAGCCGCTGCGCGGTATCTCGCCACCATCCCGCTTCGTGCGTGAGTGTGGCCACGAGCTGCGCCTCGGTCATTGCTCCCGGCATGGGGCCGGCCGTACGCGGCGGCTTGTCCGCGGTGACGCGGTAGATGCGGCCAAAGTCCAGCGGCAGTTCGAGCTTCCGCTCGATGATCTGCGCGCGAAGATAGGTACTCAGGTACGTCTTGTGCTGGATGACCCCGCGGTACATGTCCGCGATGTAGAGCGCGCCGTCCGGTCCGATGCACGACCACACCGGCCGGAAGCGTTCGTCCCGCGAAGCCAGAAACTCGCGATTCTCGTAGGCGTTCACCACCTTCGGAGTCGCGGACTCGCGATCCCGTTTCAGGCGCTTCACCAGATTGCCCGCGGGCTCGCAGATGAAGAAGTCGCCCCGCAACTCCTCGCCCAACGCCCCCGAGCGATTGCTCGATGGCCCGCACGCCGCGGTCAGCGATGCCAGCGTGCCGTCTTCGCGCAGCACGTTCTCCTGATACCCGCGGTTCACGCCCGGAGTCTTCCGCACCGGCCACGTCGTGTTCGCGGAACTCACCACCTCGTTCACGCCCCCAAAGCCCCGCTGCGCAGGGTTCATCTCCGCGGCATGCTTGGGAATCAGATCCCCCAGGAGCGCCGTCGAGTTTGGGGTGTAGTAGAGCAACCCCGCGTCGTCCATCGTCATGCCCCACTGGCCGTGGGCGCTCGTGGCGCGCGTGACGACGTCCTTCCCGTCGAAGCGAAACTCGATGCCGCACTGCGACAGGTGCCACCAGTTGTCCAGTCCGTACGTCAACGCGTTGGGCGCGTGCTCCGGGTTCGTGAGCCCCTCCAATCCCGTCAGCAGCACCCGCTTCTCGTCGGCCAGTCCGTCCCCGTCGGTGTCCCTGCAGAACAGCACGTCCGGCGGCGCCAGCACGAGCACGCCGTCCCGACACGGCGCAACACTCCGCGGCAGCACCAGCCCGTCAAGGAACGTCTCCGCTTCCTCGAATCGCCCGTTGCGGTCGTCGTCCTTCAGCACCACTACGCGGCTGGTCGGCACCTTCTCGCCCGTGCCCACAGCGTCCGGCATGTAGCTCCGCATCTCGAGCACAACGAGCCGGCCCGCCGCATCGAAGTTCATGCACACCGGCGCCTGCACCATCGGCTCGGTCGCCGCCACGTGCACGCGGAACCCACGCTGAATCACGAGCGATGCCATCGCCTCGCGCGGTGCCAGCGGCTCCGACTCAACCTCAACCGGCACACGTCCCGACCGCGCGGCGATCGTCGCGGCGACAACCGTCGCGACCACGAGCGTCGCCAGCCCCGCCACGCCCTTTACCCCTTTCCGCTCGCGTGGCTGCATTGTCGCTGGACCTCCACTCAGGCCAGTCGTGTCATCGACGCGTACTCCGTGTACCTCGCGTCAATCTCCGCGCGGCTCAGCTTGCGAAGGCGATCCAGGCTGAACGACTCGATCGTGAACGACGCCGTGACCGTCGCGTGCGCGAGCGACTTGCGGATTGAGTCGTACGACCCCGGGTCGCCGCCCGCCGCGTGCGTCGCGGCCAGCGAGCCCATCATGCCGCCGGCAAACGTGTCCCCCGCTCCAGTCGGGTCGACCACGTTCTCGGTGGGATACGCGGGGAACGCCGCGAGGCCGTCGCGGTGCACCAGCAACGCGCCGTGCTCGCCCTTCTTGATCACCACGAACCGCGGGCCCATCTCCAGGATGTGGCGACCGGCCGTCACGCTGTTGGTCTTCCCCGTCAGCAGTTCCGCTTCGTCGTAGTTCAGCACGAGGCCATCGACCTGACGGAGCAGCACCAAGAGGTGGTCACGGGCCGTGTTGATCCACAGGTCCATCGTGTCCGCCACGCTCAGCACGCGGTTCTTCGCCTTCGACAGCATCGTCGCCTGCACCCCGGGGTGCATGTTCGCAAGGAACACGAACTTCGAGTCCGCGAACCCCGCAGGCACTTCCGGCGGCGCTTCCAGCAGCACGCCGAGCTCTGTGAAGAGCGTCTCGCGGCTGTTCATGTTCTGGTGGTACTTCCCGCCCCAGCGGAACGTCTTGCTCCCGGCACGCACGTTGAGGCCGGTGAGGTCGATGCCCTTGAAGCCGCCGAGCACCCCCTGCATATCAGCCGGGAAATCGTCCCCGACCGCCGCCACCACCCGGACCGGCCCGAAGTAGCTCGCGGCCGCCGCGAAGTAGGTGCAGCTCCCGCCGAGCACGCCTTCGGCGCGTCCGGTTGGCGTGATGATCGTGTCGATCCCGATAGTTCCGGTGACGAGGAGACTCATAGCGGGCAGTGTATGGGGCCCACACCCCGTCGCCAACACCCGACCGGCAAGCTTCAACCTTCCAGGCGGGGCTTAGTACACCTCGAGGAACATCCGGCGCGTCGGGCGGATCGCCTTGTTGATCATCTTCCGCTCCCACCCCTTGATGTCGGCCATAGCGGCCTCGTCGACCGCGAGGAAGCGGGAGAGCGCGGCGGGCGGGAGCGTGGTTGCCATCTTCTGAAAGATCCCGAGCTCCATGCCCGCGATGCCGCAGACGTACACGAGGCCCCGGTCGCTCTCGAGGATCGGCATCAGTGCCGCGGGGCTCGCGGTGATCCGGTCCTGCACGTACATGGGCGGAGCACCGTCGGCCTGGCGTTCGCGGCTGATGGCGGTGAGGTAGGTGAAGTTGGGGTTCTGTGCCGCGAGGGCCGTGAACTCCTTGTGGTAGAGGAGGTCGG
>JBEIUO010000393.1:0-3717 GCA_040374335.1 Phycisphaeraceae bacterium | reverse complement strand
CCTGCTGAAGGCTGATCCGAAGTTTGGACCGGCGGCGCGTGCGGGGTCGGCGGAGTTGCCGCTGTTCCTGAACAAGCACGGCGGGCGGCTGAGCAGCCGGTCGGTTCGCAGGAAGCTGGACAAGTATCTGAAGGCCGTCGGCCTTGATCCGACGATCAGCCCGCACACGCTGCGTCACAGCTTTGCGACGCACTTGCTGGACAACGGGGCGGATCTGCGGAGCGTGCAGGAGTTGCTGGGGCACCAGTCGCTGAGCACGACGCAGGTGTACACGCATCTGACGACGACGCGGATGCAGGACACGTATAACAAGGCGCACCCGAGGGCGCAAGCCAGCTGAAGGGACACGCCAAACGAGTGATTGATGCCCGCCGCGGAAGACCCGCGGCGGGCTTGTTTTTGGAGAGGCGGGAGGGGGCGTACGGTGATGGGCATGGAGCGGGGAGGAGGCACGATGCATCCGGCGTACGCGTTCATGATTGGGCTGGGGTTGGGGCTGGTGTTGTTGACGGTGGTGGTGATACGTGGGGCGTTTCGGAGGCGGGAGGAGATTGTCGCTGCGCGGGCGGAGAGCGTGAAGCAGGCGGCGAGCACGATTCGCGGGAAGATCGCGGAGCAGCTTGCGCCGCTGTTGCCGGGGTTTGAGTACGCGCCGGCGGACGCGAAGTTTCTGGGGGACCCGATTGACTATGTGGTGTTTGACGGGCTGAACGAGAGCCGAAACGGGGGCGGGGATGAGGGGAGTATCGAGATCGTGCTGCTCGATGTGAAGTCGGGCGGGGCGCAGTTGGGAAAGTACCAGCGAGCGATCGCGGAGGCGGTGGAGCACGGGCGGGTGAGGTTTCGGGTGGTGCGGGTTGGGGAGGATCAGAGCGTGACGATGAAGGAGTACCGGTCGCGGCGGCGGGCCGGCGCGGGGTAATCCCGGCGGGATGGCGCGGGTGATCGGTGCGCATATGGTGCTCGTGGCTGGAGCCCTGCGGGACGTGCACGCGTGATGCGGGGGAATGCCGAGGAGAGATGACATGACGACTCTGTTGATGGCGAGCGGCGGCGCACGGCGTGGTTTGTGCGTTGTTGTGGCGGGCGTTCTGGCTTCGCAGAGTTGGGGCATGGCACCACCGATCATCGAGAGTCTCGGGACCCTTCCGGGGGGACTCGACTCGACGGCGTTTGCGATCAGTCGCGACGGGAACTGGGTTGTGGGTTCGTCGAGCACCGCGGTGGACTCTGGCGGATACCGATGGGGTGCTGGAGTGGGGATGCTGCAGATTGCGCGGCCGCCGGGGATATCGAGCGTTGGTCCGCGGGGTGTGAGCGCGAACGGGGGCGTGATCACGGGCGCGGTGTTCCTGGAAGGCGCGGGGTCGCGGGCGTTTCGGTGGACCGAGGCGGGTTTGATGACGCTTGGCTCGTTCGCCGCGGATAGAGGATCATCGGGGAGCGCGATCAGCGACGACGGGATGGTGGTGGTTGGGCAGGCGGACACGAACGAGTCCCAGCGGGCGTTTCGGTGGACCGAAGCGAGCGGGATGGAGGATCTCGGGGTGCTGCCGGGAATGGGCGCGAGCGGGGCGATGGGGACGAACGCGGATGGGTCGGTGGTTGCGGGGTTCAGCGCGGGCTTCAGTCAGACGAAGGCGTTTCGCTGGACTGCCGCGGGGGGGATGCAGGACTTGGGCTCGTTGGTACCGGGCGGGAGCGCGTTGGGGATAGCGATGAGCAGCGATGGGGACGCGATCGCGGGGAACGCGTCGAGTCCGAATGGGAATCGTGCGTTTCGGTGGACGGTTGGCGGCGGGATGGAGAACCTCGGCACCGCATCTGGCTGGTCGTACTGCATGGGCACGAGCATCAGCGGGGACGGTCTCGTGGTGGCGGGGTATGGCGGTGGGGAGTTCAGCGGCGGGGATCGCGCATCCTACTGGACGGAATCGCTTGGGATGGTGGATCTCAATGTCTATCTCGCGTCGGTCGGGGTCGACATGACCGGGTGGACGTTGCACTTTGCCCACGGGTTGTCGGCGGATGGGTCGGTGATCACGGGTTTTGGCGAGTTTGAGGGCTCGATCCGCGCGTGGCGGGTGAGCGGCGTTCCCGCGCCGGGATCGGCCGTGCTGATGGGGATCGCGGCGATCGTGGCGCTGAGGCGGCGGCGGTCCTGACGGAACCTTGGGGGCTCGAGCATCGGTAGAAACTCCGGGCACACCAAGGTGGCGGGCCGGGAGTCAGTCCGTACACGGGAGCTTGAAGATGCCGACGCCGATCGTTCATTTTGAAATCGGGTGCGCCAACACGGAAGCGACGAAGAAGTTCTACTCGCAGTTGTTTGGCTGGGAGTTTCACGGCATGGGTGGGGCCGAGATGGTGACGAACATCGGGCCGTCGTGGGATGGGAGTCCGGCGAAGACTCCGGGGATCGCGGGGCACATCACCTCGCTGGGGCATCCGCCGCATCAGTACGTGACGGTGTACGCGGAGGTGAGCGACATCAAGGCGACGCTGGAGCACGTGGTGAAGCTTCGGGGCAAGGTGTGCGTGCCGATGACCGAGGTGCCGAACATGGGGCACCTCGCGTGGTTCTTTGATCCCGAGGGTAACTGCTTGGGGTTGTGGAAGTCTGCCTCACGCTGAGCGCGAGCGTGTCGCACAGGTTGTGAGTAAGGAACGCCCCCGGGATGAACGGGGGCGTTTCATTGGCCGAGGACGATGAGATCAGCGGGCGCGGTCGGTGTTGAGGAGGAGCGAGGCGGAGAGGTCGGAGAGAGCGGGGAAGACGATGTCGGCGCCGGCGGCGAGGAGTTCGTGGTCCTTGTGGGTGGTGGCGACTCCGATGGCGAGCATTCCGGCGGCCTTTGCGGCGAGGATGCCGGCGGGCGCATCTTCGACGACGGCGCAGTCTGAGGGCGCGAGGCCGAGGAGTTGACCGGCGCGGAGGAAGACATCGGGGGCGGGCTTGCCGCGGGCGACCTGGGTGCCGTCGACGACGGCGGAGAAGTATGGGCGGATGCGGCCGGCGTCGAGGACAAGGTCGACGTTCTCGGGGGGAGCGGATGAGCCGACGGCGAGGGGGACGTTTGCAGCGCGGAGGGAATCGAGGAGTGGGATGAGGCCGGGCGCGAGGGGAACGTCGGACTTGATGATCTCGCGGAAGGCGTGTTCCTTCTCGTCGGCGATGCGGGCTGATTCGGCGTCGGGGGTTGCATCACCGAACATGATGCGGATGCAGTCGGGATTGACGCGGCCGAAGCAGGAGAGGAAGGTTGGGTAGTCGATGGTGACGCCGCGGCGGTCGGCGGCGGCTTTCCACGCGAGCCAGTGGGCGTTTTCGGTGAGCACGAGAACGCCGTCCATATCGAAGATGACACCGCTGGCCATGGCGAGAAACTCCGTTGGGAAGGTGGGAGCGTAGGTCAAGGGGCGGGGTCAGCGGCGCGCACCGTTCGGCAGCCGAAGAGGCCGCCGGTTGTCTTTCCCGGCTTTCCAGTGAACTTGACGCGGACGTGGGTCTTGCCGGAGGTGAGTTGGGCGGGGATGGGGTAGTGGGCGTCGAAGAACTGATTGGGCTGGTTGTTGTCGAGGGTCTGGGAGGCGATGACGGTGTCGTCGATGCTGATGTCGAACTCTCGCTCGCCGATGTCGGACCCCCAGTAGGTGCAGACGAGTGAGGCGGGACCAGCGTCGGGGACTTTCACGGTGAACGCGAACCAGCCGCGG
>JBEIUO010000204.1:0-5429 GCA_040374335.1 Phycisphaeraceae bacterium | reverse complement strand
GCGCGACAAACCCGCCCACTGACCACCCGGGCGGCCGGTCTCAGGCGTGCTCGAAGATGCTCTGGGTCCGGACAACCAGCCCCTGAGAGGCCAGAAGGTGGTACGCCTGGGCGTGGACCTGATCCTGGTAACGCTGGATATCGATGATGCTCGCGCACCGGCCCGATTCATCGTTCCAGAAGTGCGACAGAGCCTGGTTCTCCCTCGAGAACTGCACCATCTCGTCGAAGGTGTTGGCGTACAGGTTCTCCGAGAGCGTCTCCGTCTGCACGGTCGACATGTACGTCGCCCCCCGCAGCCGGTGCTCGAAGTCCCGCTCGCCGGCGCACAGGAACGCCGCGACTACCCCTGTTGAGGGGAGATTCCGCTCCTGATCGGTCAGGAGCTCGCACGCACAGACCGGACCGCACTCAAACCGCAGGACATGCTGCCCGGGCATGACCCACGCTTCGAGTTCGTACTTCCCATGCCGAACCACCCGCCGGCCCTTCAACTGAAAGAGCTCGGGGTGGAGGGCCCGTTCATAGAAAACGACCTGATACGTCTGCAACGAGTTGCCGCGTGTCGGCGTGTTCATGGCGATCCTTGTCAATTCGCCCAATCCATGGGCACTGCGAAAGTCCCGAGTTTCCGTCCGGGGTCCGCTCCCCGCAGCATTCAACTCCCTGGACTCTCAACAGTTCCGGCACATCCGGCCGATGCTAGGGAAGTTCTGGTCCCCCGACCGTCGACCGTGAGGAACAGAGTATTGCCCGGCGGGGGGGATGGTTGCAATACCCAATATGTATGATTGACAGCTTTTCCTCCCACAATGAATAGAACACCCCAGAGAAGCACCGAACGACCCGCGCATGATTTTCCCTCGCGTGCCGACGCCGCTCTGGGCCTCGACCACCCTGGTCAAGCCTGCCCGTCGCTTCGAGTCCTTCGTCGTCTCGCGCCCCGGCTGCAGGTTGCCGCGCTCCAGGAAGCGCTGCCCCACGCGCTGCCTTCCGAACGCGATGTGCTGGCTGCCGCTCTGCTCGAGCTGGCGCTGCCCAACCCGTTCGATTCAGGACCCACAAAGGTTCCTTTGCTGATGAGATTCAGGGGATTGCTCGGGCTTTCCGCCGAAGGGCCGGCCGCACCCGAGCTTGCTCGCGCCGCATTGGTCGGACGCTGGGCCCTCCTGCCCGACGAGATCCGCAAGGTCGCGATGACGCTCGGGTCCGGTAACTGGGAAGACCCGGTCGCCGCCGCGCTCACCAGTGACGACCCCGTCGCCCGCCGCTCCGCCGCCGTCTTCGTCCGAAGCAGCGGCCTGGGGGTGGGGGTGGACAGCCTGGCTGGGTTGCTGGTTGATCCGAACCCGGAGGTTGCCAGGGAGGCTGAGTTGGCCTTGTTGGGTCTGGCCGCTGTTGCGACCGAAGGCGGTGGTGGGGGGGATGCGCTGGAGCAGGCAGTGGCCAAGGCTGCCGCGGGGTTCGGGGTCCATCGGCGACTGGGGCCGGTACTCGCGGCCTTCCTGCTGGCGGACCGGCGGACGGTTCGGCGCGGGGCGGCGATGTCGGCGTGGCTGGAGCGGGAGGCGAGTCTGGGGGCGGGGGCATCCCGGGGTGCGCTGCGGACCGGGAACCCGGGGGTGTTTCGGTTGCGGGCGTGGGAACTGCTGAAGGATGAGCGGTGGGCCCCGGCGTGCCGGATTCGGATCGCTCGGGTCGAGACCGTCGCGGACCATGAGTTGCTGCTCGACGATTGGCATCTGGGGTTGAACCCAACTCGGGCGAAGGCGGCGGGGCCGCTCGTCTCGGGTTCGTCGGATCGGATACTCCCGCGGGCGGGGGCGTTTGCAAGGCTGTCGGACGGTGCTCGAGTTGGGGTGATGCATCTGGCGGGGGAACTGTCGGCGACTGCGGCGGAGCGAGGAGAGTTGTGCTCGGTCGCGTTGGGCGATCGCGATGTGCGGGTGCGGGTGGTGGCGGCGGACGTTGCACCGTTGGCGGGCGTGGCGGACTTTGCGTTCGATCCCGATGAGCGGGTGGCGCGGCGAGCGGTGCTGCGTGGATCGGCGGTGGGGGAGCCGCTGCCCCGGCATGCGCGGATTACGGATGCGGATCTGGCGGGGGTGCACCGTGCGGGGGCGTTGGCGCGGTCTGCTCGCGCGACGGTGAGTGGGTGGGCGATGCAGGATCTGGCCCGGAGCGAGTTGCACAGCCGGCTGGCGGTTGCGGCGATGGCGCAGGCGGGGCGGGTTTCGCTGCAGGCGGCGCTGGGTGAGCTGGTTGAGCGGGCGGAGCCACAGCGGGCGATGCAGATCATCGAGCACGTGCGTCGCGCCGGATTGACGCGCGAACTGGCGCCAGCGATTGGTCGGCGTTTCAAAGATCAAGCGGAGGATGCGAGGTTGGCGGCGACCTGCATCGCGGCGCTCGCTGACGCGCCGGCGCAGCACGCGTGGCCGGCGATCGAGGCGGCGCTGGGGAGTGCGGAGCCGCGCGTGCGTGCGAACGCGGTGGAGGCTGCGGCGAAGCAGATGGCGCGTGCGCAGGCCACGGGGGATCGGTTCGGGATGCTGATCGAGCACAAGTCGGACCCTCACCATCGCGTGCGTGCGAACCTTCTGCGGGCGTGGATCCTGCAGGGGCCGGACGCGGACGTCGCGTGGGAGAGGTTCCGCTCGATGCTCGGGGATCGCGACACGATGTCGCGGCTGGCGGCGGCGTGGCTCGCGTCGCGCGTGCTTCCGGGCGCGAGCGCGAGGATCGGTGTTGCACGCTGGGACGAACTCGTGGGGCAGATCGACGGCGTGGCGGCGGGGGACAGCGAGCCAAGGGTTCGCGATCGGGCGTTTGCGTTGTCCGAGCAGCTGCGGGGCGAGCGTGAGGCCCTTTGGGCACCGTCGCAGCACGAGCGGGGAGCAAAGACGCCGCGGAGCGCGTGGGAGGAAGCGGCGTGATGGAGCTTCTCGCGCAGGTCGTGGAGCCGGTCAAGATCGTCACCGAAGACTCGGTGGTTCAGTCGGCCGTTTCGCAGATTCCCTGGCCGATCATCATCGCGTTCTCCGGCGCGGCTGTGATCCTGGCGGTGATCGCGATCGTCGCCAAGCGGATCGCGCGCCAGAAGGCAGAGCCCGCGTCGGCGGCGTGGTCTGAGCTATGCGCGGGATTGGGACTTACCGGCAGTCGGCGGGTGCTGATCGAGAAGCTCGCGGCAGAGATGGAAGTCTCACCGGCCGCGCTCGCGCTGAGTCGTGGGGCGATGGAGCGAGCGGTGTTGATGCGGAGCTCTGCGTTCTCGCGGACGGAACTTCAGCAGGCGTGTCGCGTGATCTGGAATGACATCGAGGTGCCGGGCGCGGCGGGATCGCTGCCGACGGTGACGATGCCGGCGATGGTTGCCAAGCCCCGGCCGCGACTCAGGGTGAGCGCGTAAAGGGCCCGACGCGGGGTGGCTCGGTTGCGCGAACAGAGAGCGTCTTGAGGCCCTTGAGTTTGAGGGCTACATCGAGTGCCACCGGTCTGGATCGGCAGATGGTGAAGTGCGCGAGCATTCGGGAGGCTAAGCCGGCGGGGTCGACCCAATGGAGGCCGAAGCCTTCCGGGGCGGTGTTGTGTGTACCGACCCACCAGTCGCGGAGGTAGGAGTAGCAGTGGAGGTCGTAGGTGCGGCGGGGCAGGGCGTCGTCGAGCGATCGGAGGAAGGGTGAGCCGGGCATCATGTCGATGGCGGCGGAGTCGGGCGCGACGACTTTGGCGACGACGGCTCCACGGTGCGGTGTGGCGAGGGTGAAGAGTCGGGCGATCCGGAGCGGCTCGATGCCGGGGATCATGCCTGCGGCCATGGCCCGGGCCACCAGGCCCCCCATCGAGAAGCCGATGACGTCGAAGGTCTCGTTCTGCCGTCCCGCGGCGGTGAGCGCGAGGGAGACGGTGCGGGCGGCGCCGGCGATGCTGGTTGCTAGGGGGACGGTCACGGCGAGGAACTGGGAGGGCTGCGGCTTCAGGAGCGAACGCAGGCGGGAGGCGATTGGGGCGATCAGAACCTGGGGGGAGCGGTAGCCGCCGATGACGAGGAGCGGGCGTTCGTGGCCCTGAGGGGCCTCGTGGAGTCGGTGGCTGGCCTCGCTCAGGGCGGGTTCGTCCGTGGGAAAGTCTGGGTTCTGTATATATTGCATCTGGGATTCGAGTGAAACGGCCTTGGCCGCCGGGGCGTAAGAGGCCCAGGGGCAGCACGGAGAGCGTATGAGCGAAATGCCACGGATTGTTCGGAAGAGCCTGGGAATTGTTTTGGCGACGGTGCTGGCCGGGCTTTCGGGCCAGGCTTCGGCACAGGTTGAGGCACAGAAGTACGTGCGGGTCGGCGCGGAGGAGAGCGGGGATCGCAGCAGGCTCGAAGTTTCCGTGCGCACGCTGAAGCCCAGCGGGGCAGGGCCGGTGCTGCATCTCGTGGGCGTCGTCCACATCGGGGACGCGGCGTACTACGCGGAGTTGCAGAAGTTCCTGAACGAGCAGGAGGTCGTGCTGTTTGAAGGCGTGAAGCCCGCGGGGATGGGTGCGGCGGGGGAGGACGGGGATGCGGACGATGCGGCAAAGGCGAAGCTGACGAAGTCCCGCGTCCGCATGCTCGCGGTTTTCTTTGAACGGCACAGGGGCAGCGAGGGGAAGTACCCCGAGAGCGTGGACGCGTTGATTGCGGCGCAGAAGGGGACTGCGGCGAGAATTCTTGCGGGGTCTCGCGTGGACGCCTGGGGACGGGAGATTCTGCTCGAGCGTTCACAGACGCGGATCCTGGAGGGCACGAAGGAACTGTGGGCGGGTGAGGAGGTCGACTTCATCAGCCGGGGCAGCGATGGACGCGAGGGCGGCGAGGGGAGCGCGGCGGACCTGCGGTTCTCGCAGCAGGAGAAGCTGACGAAGGCGGAGCGGTCGTCGAAGGCCGAGGGGATTCAGCCGAAGCTGGCGAGGGCCCTGGGGCTGGAGTTTCAGCTCGCGGTCATCGACTACACCCGTGAAGGATGGCGTAACAGCGACATGACGGTGGATGAGGTCCAGCAGAAGCTGAAGGAGGAGGGCGTCTCGGCGGATGCGCTGTTTGGGATGCTGGACGGCGGCGGGTTTGGCGGCGCGGTGATGGGGATGCTGATGGGGTTCATCGAGCGGGACCCGGCGATGTCGGCGATGGTGAAGCTGATGATGGTGGAGACGCTGGCGAACGCGGACCGGCTGATGGAATCGCAGCCGGAGCAGATGCAGAAGATGACGAAGGTGATCCTTGTGGATCGCAACGAGGTGGTGCTGGCGGACCTCAAGAAGTTGCTCGAGAACGAGCCGGGCGTCAAGAGCGTTGCGCTGTTCTACGGCGCGGGGCACCTCCCGCACATGGAGGACCGCCTGGTGAAGGACTTCGGCTACACCTTTGACTCGGACCGGTGGTTCACGGCGATGGCAGTG